>CAYPGT010000028.1:9921-24729 GCA_964410425.1 uncultured Gammaproteobacteria bacterium | reverse complement strand
GCATAAGGACTGATAGGTTTACTTATATCTTCTGTCTCAGAGAAGGGCACCTTAGAACGAGAGCCGTAGACTGAGCTTGATGACGCGAAGACAAACTTCTGCGCCTTAAACTCTGCTGCCAGTTTTAATAAATTAATAGTAGATTCTCCGTTATTTTTCTGATAGAAGATCGGGTTCTCTACGCTTGGTCTCACTCCAGCTACTGCAGCGATGTGCACTACGTGAGTGATAGCATGCTTCTCAAACACCTTGCGCAAACTCATATAATCACAGAGGTCCATACCATAGAGGCGATAACCTGCCTTCTCAGTAAAATTATCAATGCAATGTCCATCGTCAGCAAACCCGTTCACATAAAGCACTTCAGTAGGGTTAGAGAAGGATCTATAAGGACTAACTATATTAGTAGTAAGCTTCTTCACGGCTGAGACTGGGAAGAACGCAGATACATTATTACACTTGATGTTGATATCGTAATAATCATTAAAATTATCTACGCCAATAATTTGATGTCCTTGAGCATGCAGTCTCTCAATTAAAGTAGAGGCAATAAAACCAGCAGCTCCAGTGACAAGAATAACTTTTTTGGAATCAGACATATTTCCCTTATTTATGGTAAACAGCAATACTATCCTGAATGATTTGCATCATTCTACTATGCACTTCTTCTATACTTAAACCATCTACATCAATAACCTTAATACGTGTAGGTTCCTCTCTGGCAATAGTCTTGTAGCCATTACGCACTCTAATAAAGAACAGTTTATTCTCAGCCTCAAGTCTATCTCTATCCTTAGTTCTTCTAGCTGCCTCTTCATTAGAGACCATTAGTAAAATAGTCAGGTCGGGTTTAATACCTTCGCAGATCAGCGCATTAACAATATTAATAGTCTTAATATCAATACCACGCCCATAACCTTGATAGGCTACGGTACTATCAATAAAACGATCACAAATTATAACCTTACCTTCAGCAAGTTTAGGCTTAAGTAGAGTAGCTACTTGATGCGCCCTGTCAGCTAAATAAATCATCAACTCCGCTTTATCAGAGATGTCCTCATCACAATCTAAAACTATTTCACGTAATCTTGCGCCTAGCTTAGTATCACCAGGGTTATGCGTAAATAACCAATCATGATTATTAGTTCGAGCATACTCTTTCAACAACTTGATTTGAGTTGTCTTGCCTGCCTTGTCGGGTCCTTCGATAGTTATAAACATTATTTTTCAGATACTACTTTAACAAGTACTACTGTAGAAATATTAGCACCAAGATTCAAAGTAACTTGATACTCTCCAAGCTCTTTAATAGGGAACTTGATATTCACTTGTGATTTAGTTATATCTAATTTGTGTTGTTCTGATACTGCTTCCGCAATCTTCTCTTTGGTAATAGCACCAAATAACTTACCACTGAGTCCAGCTCTAGCTTCTATAGTTACTGTAGAATCGTCACTTAAATTTTCTCTAGCTTTCTCAGCTTTCTCGCGCTTCTCTTGAGCTTGTTTTTCAAGTTCAGCTTTACGCTCTTGGTATTGGTTGAGATGGTAAGCATTAGCCACTACCGCCAAACCTTTAGGTAACAAGTAATTACGTGCAAACCCTGGTCTAACGCGAATTAGCTCTCCAGCGTTGCCGGCCTGAGAATCTTCTGTGAGTATAACTTTTAATGCTGCTGCCATAATAAATCCTTTGTGGGACAGGGCATGATTTTAGCACGCTAATTTCTACAGCTTCTATTATAAAAAGGTAAATAATAGTAAAAAATCCATGCTAGAATTCTAAGTCGGACAAGATAATATGTATTACATATAGGAGTATTTTTATGAACCTTAAGACAAAAGTCAACAAAAACAAAGTAGAAATGAAAAAAGTGAGGACTAAGATTATGAATCAAGATAAACAGAATAATGGGGATTTTATGCCTTTAATGGTGGCCGTAGCTTTTGCCTACCTATCCTTTGGGGCTATCACGAATGTTGCCGGAGCTATTATTCCAAAAATCCGCGACACTTATCAAGTAAGCTCTTCACTTTCAGCATTACTTGCTGCTACGTTTTTTATTGCTTACGGTCTAACGTCCATCCCTTGGGGCATCTTCATGGATAAGAACTCTAAGAAGTTAACCCTAATACTCAGCTCAGTAATCACCATGGGAGGAGTAGCACTCTTCGCTGCTATCGCTGGATTCACACCTAATATGATTGCTATGTTCCTTTGTGGAGTTGGCATCACTGGTATTCAAGTAGCGATCAACCCTCTAGTAGCAGAGATCTCAGATCCTGCTAAATACTCTCGTAACTTAACCTTGTTTATGGTTGTTAACGGTGCAGGTGGCTATCTAGCTCCGCAATTAGTGACCCTGATTAAAAATCAAGGCATGCCTTGGTCAGTAACTTATTGGGTATTCACTGGCATAGCTTTAGTTATGACTCTTGCTATAAGCTTCCCTAAATATCCTCAAACAATTCATGCAGAGAAGAAGGATGCTGATAAATCAAATCACACTCTAACTCTACTAACTAAACACCCGTTAATTTACTTGTATGCTGTTGGAATTTTCCTTTATGTCGGTGTAGAAGTGGGTGTAGCTAATACTATAGGATTCTATCTTCAAGACAAACTGAACATCGGTGAAGTATTAGGTGAAGCTGCTGAAGCTGCTAAGAATACTGCTATTAGTAATTATTGGGGTGGCTTGCTACTCGGTAGGCTAGTAGGCTCTGTAGTCCTAGATCGTATCCCAGGTAAAGCAGCTATTATGATCTATATATCCCTCGCTTCAGGAGCCCTATATGCGGCGATGCACGGTGATATCAATCAAGCACTATATGCTTTCCCTGCTATTGGATTCTTTATCTCCATTATGTTTCCTACTATTTACAGTATTGCAACTAATAGTTTCCCTAAAGAATATGCCAGTGCGATTTCTGGAATACTCTGTACCGCTATCATCGGTGGCGCAGTTGTAGGACCAGCCATCGCTAAAGTAGCAGAACTAACTCAAGGCAGCAACCTAGTCCCTAATTGGGATGCAGGCTTCTTAGTAGCCTTTGCTTGCTACGCTTATATATTCTGCATTGGAGTTTTTGCAAGAGAAGAAAAGTAAACTCAAGATTGAACGTAATAGCAACAAAACCGTTTGACATCTGAACAAGCTGAGCAATAGACGAGAGTCGTCTCTCTTTGTGAACGATAAGTGAGCAAAGAGAGACCTCGAGTCCTGCAAAGCTTCTTGGTCAAATGGTTTTGTTACTGGTTAAGCTTACGCCGCTACTGCCTTAGAGCCACCTGATGACTCACCAGGCTTAGATTGAGCCTTTGCCAATACAACACTCTGAGATCTAGCATCAAACTCTTTGGTAGCTTTAGCATTAACATCATACTTGCCTCTAGCAAAGAATTTTTGAACTGCATCTATGGTATCAGGTGATTTATTCAAATCTATAGACGCATCTGCATACTCTTGTTGGTTACGCAGGGTATTAATTGCTCCCATCTCCTGGATAGGATTAAACTCCTGTGAAATACCTTTGAGGTAAGCACCTAAACCAAACATCTGTAAAACTACACCAAACGGATGTTGTAATAACCAGCTAGAAATTGCCATTAATTGACCACCTATTAACTGCCACTTACCTGCAGTCTCTGGATCAAAACGTCCTCTTCTACCAACTACATCTGTAAATAATCTAATATGACCATGTTGATCTTGTTTAACGTTACGAGCAGCACCTACAATACCAATAGTTGGGATAAAGTTTGCAAGTCCTACTGTAAACCAATCTAGCCATTTGTTATTAAGCTTGTGAGTAACAATAGAAACTAAACTTGCTGCCAGCCCCAAAATACCACTGGTCGCATATAAGTGGGAAACACTAGCTACGTTAGTGTAATCCTTACCACTGGTCATGGAAGTCTTAGTGAAACCTGAGTTCTTAAACAAGGTCTTTAATGCACCATGTCTATAGCCTTTGACAGTGAAGAATTGCCCCGTCATTTTCAGACCTTGAATTACATCTGAAATAGTCTCGGCAATAAATTGACCAGTAATTGGTTTAATTTTTTCAATCCAAGCTGATCTAGACTTGGCAAAGCCATTAGCTACTTGTCTTAAATTAGACATCTCTTTTTGATCACCAAAAATTTCTGCTACTTTTTTCTCTTCTGTACCTTTCTTATAATTATCAAGAATAGTATTTTCAGCAGTCATGGTGCCGCCTGCACGACCTAATTGTAATAAACCATTACCAACAGCCCACAGAATTTTACGAGTAAAGGAATCTGGATTAGACCAATTAGCAGCGAAGTGACACATCTCACCAATAAACTGAGCTGGATATCTAGTAGGTGCTCTAAGCCCTCTAGTAATACCAGAAGCAAAGTTTCCAACTCCCGCACAAACCCTCTGTACTGCGTTAGCCCAGAATTCTACTTTGGGACTAAAGAAAGAAGCTGGCATACCAACGAGACCCGACGCCATTAATCCATAACTAAGTCCATTCATCAAACCACTAAGCAAAGGTCTACTGTTTTCAATTTTGAAATATTTACCTATGATCGGTAGACCTGCACCGAATGCTGTTATGGCATTCATTCTACCTTTAGTAATATATTTATCAACACCCCGCTCAAGGAAACCAATATCAGGAGTAGTAAGAGTTCTAGAACGAAGCTCACGCGGATCTTCTACAGTTTTAGCTTTTGAAGCTGGTGGCTCAAATGGTAACTTCTCCTTCTCTAAGAACTTAGTAAACAAGAAAGCAAAAGCAGCATTGTTCAAGTGAATATTATCGATCTGTAAAATTTGGCTTTTATATTTATCAGCTAATTCCTCAGCCCATTCTTTCTTAGTTTTGATTCGTCCATCATCTAAATGTTGATATTTTTCTTTGTCAATTTGTTTAAGACAATCAGGGTGTCCTTCGTTGATATATGAACCATCTACTGGACTTTGGGAGAGTAGCTCTACCATACGGTTACCAATATCAATACGATTCATCAGACCTCTGACAATAACGCCCACACCACCACTAATTACCGCTTGAGCGATCGCTGGAGCATCCGTACCAGCACTGTCTCCACGCATTAGAGAGAATATTTTTTTATCCTGAGACTCTTGATGACGTTTAATCACTTGGTCTTTTGTATTAGACGCACCTACTTCTAGATAGAATTGATCATTGTCTGCAACATTCACTAATATATGTTTATGTTTTGGAGCAGATCCTTTAGCATCAATCTCTTTAATCAAGGCACTTAGATCGGGATGTTTAGAGAAGTCGGTAATATGAGAAATATCCTTACCATTCACAGTGATAACATCACACTCTTGTGGAACTCCAAATTCCTTTTCTAACCAAGCTTTAGTTTTAGGATCTCTTAAGTGATGAATTAGAAGATTATAGAATTTTGCTCGTACATCCTGTCTGTAAACATTCTTACCATCAATAACGTGAGGCGTGAAGTGAGTTATACCGCCATGAGCATCTCTTAAAATTTCAGTTAACTTAGTTTCGGCTTGAGGGTCATTAGGGTTAAGTAATGCTGCAAGCTCTGGCGTGAAATTAATGCCAAGCTTATTTACTTCTTCTACGAATGTTTTACTAGACCATTCCCCATCGCGAGCCTTCTCAGCAATCTGCATGTATTCTTCATACTTAGCAAGAGTAAGATCCGGCATTAAACGAAAAGCTGCTGGCACTGCCTTAAACTCAAGTACTCTAACTGAATCACCATCGTTATAACGAATCTTAAGTAATTCGTCTACGATGCCAAATTCCTTATCTAAAAAATTAAATAACTTATTAAAGTTTTGACATTGAGGGGTAAGTTTTAAAGGTTGACCAGCATCACTATGAAGCGCTCCATTAAGGCCCCTGATATTAACATTGAAAGAACCCATCTCAGAACGCTTATTACCAATACAAGCTGAGATCTCCTCAGGGCTAGTAGCATTTGGTCTCTGTGCATTGTTAATAGGGTTTTCTACTCCTACTAAACTCTGCCCAGCAAAAGCTCCTGGTCTCGCTGTAAGAACTGTTAATTGAGTACCTAAATAATGTAGACATTTAGCTAAGGTACTATTCCAATGTCTGTCATGATCAGAAGCAAATGAACAAGTTGAATCCGTCATGATCGGATTCTTGTAGTACATAGTTCCATCACCATCAGAGAAGAAATCAAACTTCTCAGCAGTCTCTAATCTTCTAAACATCTCAATGCCAAGGTTATAAACAAAGTCTTGTATTTTCTCCTTGTCACTTTCACTTGCACCAAGAAATAATGCATCTGGTAATTCTACGGCTCTATCTTCTAATAGCTCCACCATCTCATGAGCTCTAGCTTTGATTTCTTCTTTAGTCCAAGGTTTGCCTTTAGTCGCTAACGGCATAGACAGCCCATCTACTATGTTAGTTTTCTCTGCATTAGCAAAATCTGACATTCCAGACAGATTGGTTTTCTGAGCTACAACCTTGAGCTGCTCGCTGCTAGGATTCAATGCTTCTCTTGCAGTTTGTTGATTCTGCGTTTGAGTCGATTGTCTTGGGGTCGAATTGTTTAGTTGTACGTTTATAGTAAAAACTCCCTTGTCTTTACTTGGCCTATGTCTGCTGATATGTAATGCTGATCAATGTAATAGGTGTGAGTCTTAATTAATCTACAGATCTAGTATTACGTATCAGAGAAATATTATAACCCTTATTAGAAGCTCTGTCTCTAAAGAAAGCATAAACTGTATTAACATTAAAGAAAACTAATCTATACACTTTAGATAAGCAGCTATTTCTTAGGGGTAATCAACTAGTCATACCTGTTATTTTTATTAAGGTTTTCTGTCTAAGAATCATTCTGAGCTAAAGTAATGTCTAAGAACAAGGACACAACAATACAAAGAATCTATGCTTTTAAACGGCAAATCACTTAATATTCATGTAATCCTAATCAGCCTGGCCTTGATGCTTATCAATTTTCATGGTACCAGCAGTAATAAGACCAGCGCAAGTCTTAATAGTACAGGTCTAGCATTAATCAATTCCACCTTAGACGAAGCTGAAAAGAAGATGGTACGCATGGGACTTAAACGTACTCACGTAATTTACCAAGCTAAAGCTTCATGGTACGGAGCTCAATTCCATGGCAAGACAACAGCCAACATGGAAACCTTTGACAAGAATGTTTTATCAGCAGCACACAAAACTATTCCTCTAAACACTTACTTACTAGTAACTAACTTAAACAACGGCAAGAAAGTAGTAGTAAGAGTTAACGATAGAGGACCTTACATTGAAGGCAGAGAGCTTGACCTCTCGGAAGCTGCAGCTAGATTAGTTGGTAGCTATGCTAAGGGTGTTGTACCAGTTAGATTTGAAGTACTCGAAAGAGCGTAAGCCCCAAGAGAAATAATTCGACATCTGAACAAGCGGAGCAATAGACGAGAGTTGTCTCTCTTTGTGAACGTAAGTGAGCAAAGAGAGACCTCGAGTCCTGCGACGCTTGCTTGTCGAATTATTTCTTTACTGATGCATGGGAGTACTCAAGACTAATATTATCAATCAACCTTGTAGAACCAACCTTAGCTGCTATCAAAACTCTATCCCAATAAATTTCTAAATACTCTAACTTGATACCCAAAGCTTCTAGCTTGTCTTTCGCTAAAGCTAAATCTCTCTCAGTGATTGGACTTAAGCCTGATAAATAATACAGAGTCTGATAAATATTATCCGCTAATTTTCTTTCTGCGGCATTAAGATAGCGGTTACGAGAACTCATTGCTAAGCCACTAGGCTCACGGAGAATCGGAGCCCCAATAATCTCTATAGCTAGCTTCAATCTAGAGACCATTTCTTTAATCACCATCAGCTGCTGATAATCCTTCTCGCCAAACACTGCGATATCAGGCTGAATTAAATCAAACAATAATTTCACCACCGTACATACTCCATCGAAATGCCCTGGACGATTAAGTCCACAGAGTCGGCTAGCAAGTTCAGGGTTAGCATAAATATTGTTAACCTTCTGAGCATACATTTCTTCTACACTCGGAGCCCAAACATAATCTACTTCTAAAGCTTCTAACATAGCTATGTCGTTTTCTAAAGTTCTAGGATACTTACCGAAGTCCTCACTAGGACCAAATTGCAGAGGATTAACAAAAATACTTACCCAAACTATATCTGCCTGCTTCTTGGCAATCTCTATAAGTGAGAGATGTCCTTCATGCAAGGCACCCATAGTCGGCACCAGAACAACACTCTTGCCTTGGTATGACTGCTGCACAGCTCTAAGTTCTTCTCTGATAGTGATTAGTTGGGGCATTAGAGGATTTCGATTATAGTCCAAAGTTTCTAAAAATCCTTGAGAATTTCAGTTATAGTTGAAAGTTGATAGGCGCTATACTCGATTCTCTCAAAATAACTCTTGAATATCCATCTCATGTCATGATATTATCCTACCTCATGTCGGGTCTTTGTCCTAGCTCACTTACTATCACTTCTTATAATCCTGCTGATAGTCAGGACTGTGATAGAACCGAACTCCTTACTTGGCTCGGTAAAATTTTTAGATTAGAAGCTGCTGTTGAAAAATTACCACCTTCTAATCTCAGTAGAAAAGATTTACAGGCTATAAGTATTAACGACCAAACTAATCCAACTAGCTTAGACAGAATTAGTGACGCACTAAACTACGAACTAGGCTGGTGCAAAAAAGCACTCAATGATCCAGAACTATATGAAATAAAATATAACGGAGAAGTGATCAACGCTAGAGAGATAGGAGCCAAGCTAGCATCGGCATTGGTTGCAAATAAGCGATTAATAGAAAAAGCTAATCCGTTATTAAAACAAATTACTGATGAAAATTATACAATCATAGAAGAGGCGACTCGCATTTGGTTTAATGTTCCTAAACCAGCTTAGCTCACCATGGCTTAAGATTCTTAGCATTAGCCTTATGTGGCTGACCTTGATTAACTTCACTAGGCTTGGCTTCCTGAGCTTGACGCAGGAGCCTATCAATATCATCCTTATCTAGCTTATCTTCTTCTTGATCTGGTTGTGGCTTCGGCTGCTCACTAGGTTGCTGATCTGGTTTGTCGTTTTTGTTCTTACTGTTGTCCTTATCTTTCTTATCGTCCTTATTCTTATCCTTCTCTTGATCTTTATTATTTTTGTTATCCTTTTCATCCTTGCCATCTTTATTCTTGTCTTGATCTGCAAGTTTCTTCTTCGCCAGTTCTAAATTATACTTAGCATCTTCATCATTAGGATCTATCTTCAGGGCTTCTTCATAAGAACTAATAGCTTCTTTATATTCTTCAAGTTGGAAATAAGAATTGCCTAAGTCATATAAAGCTCTCTCCTTAAGTTTCTTAGAACCTGCTTCAGTAGCAGCTCTGCCGAAGCTAGCTACTGCTTGTTCATAGGCTTTCTCACGATAGTTAGCGACACCAAGATTATAATTTAACCTAGAATTATGTGGTTCATTTACTTGTAACTTAAGATAGTCGTTACGAGCGTCACTATATTTCTTAGATTGCAGCTTCGAATCTGCAATCCATAAACGCGGATCAAATATATTAGCTTGCACAGGCGCTTGGCTAATTAATAAGATCAAAACTACTACAACAGGTTCGATGTTTTTCTTCTTATGACTTTTATGATCTAATGTTGAACTTGCAAAAATATTTCCTTTCTTTGAACTAAACCAAGATTTAATCCTGTCGTAGACACCGATATCAAGACTAAGCAAGATTTCCAACAGTAAGGCTAATAAAGCGATAGACATAAACAATTGATAGGTTTCATACCACTGCTTAGTTCTACCAGACTTAACTATTTCTGCACCTTGATCAACTTTAATGTGATCATAATATAATTGATCCAGATGGAAATCGCCGCTACTCGATCTAGCATAATAGCCACCACCCACCTCTGCTATCTTCTTCAAGAAACTATCATCAAGCTTAGAAATCACCACACTACCATCCGTATCGCGCACTAAGCCCTGAGCCAATTGTAAGGGTGCACCCTTAGTCGTACCAATACCAAGAGTATAAATATTAATACCTTCATCATGTGCTCTGCGTACCAAACTTAAAGTTTCTTCGTCGTGTTCTTCACCATCACTCATAATGATCAAAGCTTTACCCTCTGACTCTACATGCTGAAAAGCTTTACGTGCAACTTCAATAGCAGACTTAATGGAAGTACCAGGAGTCTCGACTGAGTCCGTCGTGATACCAGAAACCCAGTCCCTAACCATAAGATAGTCATGAGTTAAGGGTGACTGCAAGAAAGCATCTCCGGCAAAAATTATTAGACCTATCCTATCACCAGTAAGCTTGCTGATTAATTTATCTATCTCAAACTTAGCTCTCGCCAAACGATTCGGTGAGATATCTTCCGCAAGCATACTTGCCGAAACATCTAGAGCAATAATAATATTGGTTCCTTTAGTTTGAATTTCCTCCCAATCATATCCCCAACGCGGCGAAATAAAAGAAGTCACAAACATAATCATAGTCAGTAACAGCAGTGAGTACCTAACTATAGTTTTAGAATTAGAGCTTTTAGGAAATAGTGAGCGCAGTTTATCAGGGCGACATAAAGTATCCAGTGCCTTAGATCTACGCTTCCAAGAATAATACAAGAAGAATGCCATCGCTGGAATTAGCAAAAGAAGGTATATTAACTCTGGATGCTTTATATTCATATGATCCTAAACAATACCGTGTTTGCCAGTAACATTTCTCCTAAAAAACTCGCAAAAGCAATCCATAAAAGGTTTTCATAAATATCCTTATAGGAATTATACTGCTTGACTTCCATTTCTGTTTTCTCTAGTTTGTCTATATGATCATAGATCTTCGCCAGATCTGCAGTAGTCTGTGCTCTGAAATATTGACCACCCGTTTGCTCTGCGATCCTCAATAGAGACTCTTCATCGATAGGCATAGCCTGCTGAACCATAACAGGACCCATCGGTGTATTAACCTGGAATGGCACTTCTCCATCTTGTCCTATACCAATAGTATAAATCTTCACTCCTAATTCCTTAGCCATCTCTGTCGCTATCTGTGGAGAAATATTGCCAGAAGTATTCTCACCATCTGTCATCAGGATCAGGACACGGGACTTAGCTTGCAAATCCTTAAGACGCTTCACTGCAACAGCAATAGCATCCCCGATAGCTGTAGAACCGCCCACCATCCCAATCTCCATATTATTGATCAAATCAATAATGGCACCATGATCTAAGGTAAGCGGGCATTGGGTATAAGCTTTCTCACCAAACACCAGAAGAGCAAGCCTATCATTAGAACGCTTCGACACAAATTCTTGTAACAGCGCTTTCAGAACTGTTAATCTATCGACAGTCTGCCCATTAAGCTTCAGGTCAAGCGCTGACATAGACTGAGAGGTATCTACCGCCAAGACCATATCTAACCCGTAATGTTTACTAGTAGTAAACGACTGCCCCAATTGTGGTCTAGCTAATAAGATCACTATCAAAGTTATGGTGATAAGTCTTAGAAGAAACGGTAAATGATAACCAAGCTTATCTAAAAATGATGAATAAGACTTATGATGCTCAGTCAGTGAAATACTCAAGTCACTCTGATTAGCACGAAAGAAATAAAGCACTGCTACTATAGGGATCAGAATTAATAGGATTAGAACCCAAGGATTAGCGAAGATCATTGTGCTACCTCCTGAATTTCACTAAGCGCTTGGCTTTCGGTATTGAGCGCATTTTCTTCTGCTACTACAACATCTTCTATAGCTTTAACTATTTCCAAGGTCATTTCTATATCCTTAGCTTTAGTATCTATAGGAACTGTATAGAGAGCGAACTTAGCCAAATCCGCTCTCTGAAAGATCTTACTCAAGAACATTGCTTGATTAGTTTGTAACCTACGCTCTTTGATAAGTATCTCGCGCATTTCATCTGCTGTCTTATCCAATGCATGCATAGCAAGACGCTGCTCCAAAAAAGTTCTTATATACTCAGAATATGCTAAATAAAAATCCTTGCTATTCTTAGCCACATCAAGCTCTTTTAATCTCTTAACTGTAAGTTGATAAATAGTTAGATCTGCTTCTAGTTTCTTCTTAATGTACCTGTTATAAATAAAATAAGCCAAGTAGGCTAAAGCGATTACTAATAAACTAAGCTGAAGCCAGACTGGGACTTCGATCCCAAAGAAACCCTTAATATCTCTAAGTTCTTCAGTAGTATTAGTAGGCATTAGCTCCTTCTCTCCCGCATCAAAAACAAATTCAATAAAGTTGAAACATAAGGTCTATTAGTAGATAGATCTAAGAAATCTATGCCAAGTTTTTTGAATTTGGCTTTCAAATTAGCCAAATGTTTTTGTTGTAGATGACTAAACATTTCACGAACAGATTTCTTATTAAGGTTGAGAAGCTCTTTACGACCAGTTTCTGGATTGATCACTTCAGTGTAGCCAATATTAGGTAACGAGAATTCACGTGGATCACGCACTGAGATAGCAATTAGATCTTGAGTTCTACGCAAGAGTTTTAGTTCACGTTCATAACTCAAGTCTAGATCAGAGTTAGATGGAGACATATCTATAAAATCTGAAATAAGAAACACAATAGTATGTCTTGGGATAAGACTAATAGCCTCTGTGAGAGCATATTTAAGATCAGTACGCTTAGACTGTGGTTGAAAAGTTAATAGGTCTTTGATGAGACGAAAAATATGTGCCTTGCCTTGTTTAGGTGGCACATAGCTCTCCACCTTGTCAGTGATAAGCATCATACCGACCTTATCATTACTCTTAATCGCCAGAGAAGCCAGTACTGAAGCGAGTTCTACCGACAGCTCGCGCTTACTTTGTTCTTGAGTACCAAAACTACTAGAGGCACTGAGATCCACTATCACTACTATTGATAGCTGACGCTCTTCTTTATACTGACGAATGAAGGGTGCCTGCATGCGTGCCGTAACCTTCCAGTCTATACTGCGCAAATCATCACCAATCTGATATTCACGTATCGCTTCAAAATTCAGCCCCTTACCCTTAAACGCTGACTTAAACTCACCAGAGAGTATCTCTGACGCCATACGATCAGTTTTCACTTGAATTTTTTTTATTTTTGCAAGTAATTCCTGGGATATTAACATTGGTTAAAAATAACATGGTAAAACTCGACGCCGGGCGTCGGCTTATTACGGAACCTCTATCGAATCGAAAATAACACTGATAATATTATCCACAGTCTTATCCTCGGCTTCAGCCTCAAAACTCATTACAATACGCTGCCTGAGCACATCAAAGCCGATACTCTTGACATCTTGTGGTGTAACATAGGCACGACCTTGAAGATAAGCATGAGTACGTGCTGCCAGCGCCAATGCAATCGAAGCTCGCGGTGAAGCACCATAGGCAATCAAACCATCCAGTTCTTTAATCCTGTGAGTCTTACCACCGCTCCTCACCTCGCCTGTCCTTGTTGCAAACACTATATCAATAATATAATCCTGAACCTTCTCATCTATATAAATACGATCAACTAAATCACGCGCCTTAAATATATCTTCCTTACTGATAACCTGGCTAAGCTGAGTATCACGCTTAAGTGACATCATATTCATGATCTTCTTCTCCTCGTCACGATTCGGATAATCGATCTTCAGCTTCATCATAAACCTGTCCATCTGCGCTTCGGGCAAGGCGTAAGTACCTTCTTGCTCTAGCGGGTTCTGAGTCGCCAGCACTATGAACGGTTCATCGAGCTTATAAGAGTTAGAACCTATAGTTACCTGCTTTTCTGCCATGGCTTCTAATAATGCTGACTGCACCTTAGCTGGAGCACGGTTAATCTCATCAGCCAGAATTAAGTTAGAGAATATGGGACCCTTCTTAGTCTCAAAATCATTAGTATTAGGTTTATAAATCTGTGTACCTATTAAATCCGCTGGCAGCAAGTCTGGCGTGAATTGAATACGCTGAAAGTTCAACCCTATACATTGCGACAGGCTCTTAACTGTCTCAGTCTTAGCCAAGCCAGGCACACCCTCTATCAATATGTGACCACCAGCTATAATCCCCAGTAACAAACGCTCAATAAACAATTCCTGCCCAATAATCTTACGGTGGATTTCTTGCTTAATCTTTTGAAATATCTGTGAGTGAATTTGTATATCGGTAGTTAGTTGTTCTAAATCTGAACTTGTATTAATAGTTTCGGTCATAAACTCTCCTCCTTATATGATAGCTGAAAAGCTTGATAGCCTACGTATATAATAATTTTAATCAAGGCTCAATGCTGGGTCTAGGGAGTTTAGAAAATTTTAAGCGAGTAAAGACTATAGGTCTAACCTTGTTGAAGATACGCTTCTTTTATCGTAGTCAATAAATTATTGAAAGTAGATGACAAAGTAATATGATTAGGATTTATTCGAGGAAATCTTGCGAATATCTCTCCTAATAAAACTTGAAACCTTTTAGGATCGCTATTCAAAGCTTCAAACTGCTCCCCACCCTCTATTGAAATCTTAGGATTTACATCAAGTGCCCTACGTACAACTGGCTTCAGAATTGATTTTAACAGTGAGTCATCACTCACAACCTGATGTAGCATTGTCATTCTATCTTCATTACTACGATTCCTTCCTAGAATAGTAAAAGCAACTGAATCGGCAACGTTCCTAACGCTTTTCTGCACGCTTTTGGAACCAACCACATTTGCATCTATAAAAGGAGCCACAAGCTCCTGAAGCTTGCTCCTTAATCCATTAAATAACTCTGGTCCTGTACAAATTCCTGGCATA
>CAYPGT010000028.1:6141-9821 GCA_964410425.1 uncultured Gammaproteobacteria bacterium | reverse complement strand
TTACTAAGTTCCTTAGAACGTTGTAAATATACTAGCCTGAACACCAAAATCTGGTGAAACAGAAGTTAGTCCAATAGGAGTGCTAGCTCTGAACTGAACATCACCCATAGGAATGATGATACCAGGAACTAATCTTAGGTCTGTACCGATACCACTGTTATAAACACTGTTACCTAATAAACCAAGAGAAAGACCTGCACCATCTCCAATGCCGAGTACAGCTTCATTATAGTAAACAAGTGAATTCTGAACTTCACCAACTTGAGGTACATCAAATCTGTAAGCCACATCACCGAACCAAGTTAAACAATCAGCTAACTTGAATGAATACTCTAAACCTGTTTGGAAGCCATAAGCATTTACACCTTGAACTGGTCTAAGTACATTGTTTGATAACAAACCACTTTGAACCCAAGGGAAATTTTGGTTAATGTAAGCAGTGATGTTTACATCGTCTCCTTGCACCAATCCAGCCTCTAAAGTTAGCCCGAGGTTGTTAAAACCGAAAGCTGCACTCTCAGTCTCCACCCCCCCTATAGCTGTTTCACTAGTACCGTGACTTAGAGCTGTGTTCAAACCGATTCTGATAGGGATAGCCGTATCAAAACTCTGTCTGAAATCCACTCTTGGAAGGTTCATTACACCCATACGAAGGTCGCCAGGGCCACCACCGATACTTGAGTGATCACGAAACCAATCAAAACCAATTGTCAATTGTTGATTATGATCAGCGTCTGTATTAATATGCGCTTGTTGTACGTTTAATGGGGCTAATGTAGCTGCGCTAACACCAGAAACACCCAACACTAGCAACATCGCTAAAAGTATTGTTTTTTTCATCAATTCATCTCCTATTTTGTTCTACTATTTCTCTTACAAGAAAGAACTGTGCTAATTAATTAAAACTAACACCAGGGTATATGCTCTCACAAAATTGGCATTTTGTACAATATGTAATTCAGCAAATTAATTTTTAAGAAACAGTGTTCCCTTCCCAGAAGCACCTGACTTTACTCGCTTCCGCTTCCTATTTAAGATAAATCGCCAAGTGGTATTAATTTGAGTAAGAAGCGGAAGCGAGTAAAGTCAGGTGCTTCTTAACCGCTGTATCATTAAACTAATGCTCGACTTACAGATTAACGGCTTTGCCACTGAAAACTTTCGCTGTAATTTCTGGGAAGCTCCAGATGATGAAAGTATCACAGCATTAAATCACTACCTAAACCAAGAAGATGTTAAACAATACCTAGCAACACTTATTACCGCAAGTTATAGCACTATCGAAACTAATCTCAAACGCATTCAAACTTATATCAACAAGTACGGTAAATCACAAATCATCGGCGTGCATCTAGAAGGCGGGCTAATCACGCGCATGGGAGTGCATCCAGCAGAGCATGCATCTGCTCTCCAATATGAGGAAGTTAAAACACTCATTACACAGTTCCCTGGTTTAATTAAACTCTGGACTCTCTGTCCCAAACTTGATGCAAACGGTGAAGTCACACGACTCTTACAAGACCATAATATAGTAGTGAGTTACGGTCATAGCAACGCCAATTACCAAGAGGCTTACGAAGCATTTGAGAATTATGACGTGCGCCTAGTCACACATTGGGGCAATGCTATGTATGTAATGGAAGATTTCTATCAGCGTAATTGTCGCGACAGTGATCTATCGCGCTTGGAGACGGAGACAGCTGATCATGGGGGCTTAGGCTTAGCTGCTTACCAACATCCTGAAGTTTATTGCATGGCTATAGCTGGCTCTGAGGCTGATGAAGACCTGCACCTAGACCCACGTTTATTGAAGAAATTATTTGAGAAAAAGCAGAATAAAATGATCTTAGTAAGTGACATGGTCGCCAAAAACACAGCACCTAAAGCAGGTTGCGCATTACAAGGTGGATTAGCAAGCTTGCGTAAACACGCTGAAAACGCCATCCTTGCAGGGATTCCTGAGGCAGACGTCAGGAAAGCTTGCGAAGAGACACCAAGAAAGTTATTGGATAACACCTAGACTAAATAGCTGAAATTTAATAGAGGCCAGTAGTTTAGCCTAGCCTGAACTGCCCAAAAGCGGGCAAGTTGTATATATAATGGACAGTCTTAGTCTCAAGAACAAAGACCAAAAAGCAGTAGAAATGTTAGCTAAACTACTGAAAGCTGCTCGCCGTGCTCAAGATGCCGGCAAGGGGCAAGCTCTATCTAAGATCATAGAGAGAGCCGATAAAATAAGCGGATACTTAAATGATAGTTTCTACCAAGCTCAATTAGCGAGAACGATTCCAGCTGATGTATTCTACAAAAATTATTTATACCAAAAACAACAAAACATTAATGTCAATGCTAGTGAGACTTTCATTAGAGTTGAAGGTGTGGTTGTAGAGTAGCTAACTAAACAATCTAATCAGAACTTAACTTTGAGGGGATTTATAGCTTCAAAAAAAGATTTTAATATCCCTTTTAGTTCTTTCAAACTTTTAGCTTTTTCTGCAGCTTCTAGAGTTTCTTTTGCCATAGAAGCACGCTCCCCCTGTAACTCAATCTCTAAGACCGGTTTAGCAGATTCTAGAGTCAGTGCCATCATGACAATCTCTTTAGCTTTATCAACTTCTGCCGGTATTTCGGATCTTAATTGTTCTATCTGTTCACGTAATACTAGCTCCAAACGAAACTTTGCAAGCTCATCATAGTTAGTTAAAATTTCACGTGGATTAACACCAACCAAACGCCATGCTTCATCAAGATTAAAATTGGGGTCAGGGTTAAAAACGGGCTCAGGGAGAGGCTTAGCAGTTAGTGAATCCCGCGGGTCTACATATGCAGGATATTTCTGTGTAACAGGAGCGCGGCCTACTGGATATACCAGTTTATCCTCTTCAGGATCTGGTACCAAACCCTCAGGACTAGTACCAGGTAAAGCACGCTCTATAGGTGGACGTAAAACTTGATGCTCATAAATAGGCCGATCACAGACACCCGAAGCTACAACAGCCGCAACCATAGCAGCACCTGCATTGCGGGGTAACACTCTAAAATACGGTGATACTCTTGATAGGGCTTTATAAGGCGAAAATCCGACCATGCTCTACATAATACACTATGCCGATGTAATATGCTTTCTTTTAATTTTTATTTAGCTCTACTTTACTGTCTATGCTTGCGCCCATCCTCATGATCTGCTTCATGCGGACAATTAGCAAAAATCTGGAACTGCATATCTACGATTTCTACGCCATACTTCTCGGCAATGCGCTTACCAAGCTCGTTTACCATCTCGTCTTCAAACTCTATAGTTTTATTACAGTTCAAACAAATTATATGATGATGTGGCGGCGCGTCAGCATCTATCAACTCGTAGTGTTTATGCGACTCCGCAAAGTCTAGCTCACGTAGAATATTCATCTTCACCAGCATGCGCAGGGTTCTATAAGTAGTAGCAAGAGAGACGTCTTCGTTCTTCTTCTGTAAGATCTCAAACACATCCTCAGCGCTAAGGTGCTTATCACCAGCTTCCTGGAAAATACGGATCACTATCTCACGCTGCGGCGTTACTCTATAACCCTGACTACGTAAGTTTTTCAGCAGCTCTTCTGTTTTATCTTCTAAAGTAATATTTCTCGGCTCCATCGCTGATAATCATAGCATCCTATTGAGAATGAGTTGCAATAAGCCCA
>CAYPGT010000028.1:3301-6041 GCA_964410425.1 uncultured Gammaproteobacteria bacterium | reverse complement strand
CTGGTAGCTCTGCTGTTCTAGCTGGTGCTTCTGCACTAGGACTAGGAGGAACAGCCACACTAGGTTGTACTACAGGAGCGTGATTAAATTGTTGTTCATTTCTATCTGAAACTGTTCTAGCTGGTGCCTCTGCATCACTAACGATATCAGTAGGTCTTGTGGGAGCTTCACCACAACCAACAGCAAACATAGTTGCAGCGGCTAGAGGACTAAATATTCTGTTTGTTAAATTCATAGTGGTAATATAATACACCGAATTTCAGAGTCTTACCTTACTTTTTAGAATAATTTTAGATTTATATTCTAGTTAAGTAGACTCGTTAATGGTTGGCGGAGGCGGCAGAACAATAACCTGCTCAAATCTAGGAGTCGCTGTAGCTACTGAAGGCTGAGCTAATATCCATGCCCAACCATCCGAACTTAAGGTTAACCCACTAGCAGGTATTTCCTCGCCAGGAGGAACTGCTGGTGTAGGTAAAACAACAGGGACTGGAGTAACAGGGGGAGCACTAGGCACATCTGGTCTTAGATAACGAGAATCATGCTGTGGATCAGGAATTGGTGAACTAGGTTGTACAGGACTGACCATATATCAATACAATATCACGTTATTCATGCATTTAGCTATATTATTTTGACTATATTGGCAGTGCTTAGGCCTATTAGTAGAACTGGGCTCACAAAGGCATTCTGGCGCAATAATAGTTTCTGCCTTCGGACTAAAAGGTCCAAAACGCTTGCTAGAAGTTATGGAAAACACAGCCTTAATGGGCACCCCTAAAGCTGCTCCAACGTGCAAGATGCCAGTATCTGCAGAATAGAGCTGCTGAGCCTGAGACAAAATACTTACAAGCTCTACAAGCGAAGTCTTAGCTATAAAATTTGACACCCGTCCTTGGGATTTTACCATCTTATCTAGAGTCAAACCGATGTCAAGTTCATCAGGTCCTCCTAGAAGTGCGATATTATTATCTGAATTAGTTAAGTGCTTAACTATTAAGTCAGCCCATTTGTCCAAGGGGTAAGCGCGATGCGGGCGCAAGTTACCAACACCAGGGACTATGCAAATATAAGGCCCAGCAACGGGAACACTCTTGTTACTTATCGGCGTCAGAGTCTTCCATTCTAAAACAGAGAATGGATCTGCTAATAATTCTTGCCTAAGCCCTGGGTAATAACTAGTGACATAGTTCGCCACGGCACTTAAGCTATCGTCACGTTTATAGACACAAAGCTTAACAGATTTAATATAGCGATAATTTAACCAGCAAGCCTTAAGCCAACCAGAATGCAGGAAAATAAACTCATCAACTTTGCCTGCAGCAGCAACGCTAGACATGTCCTGAGCTAGAGTTTTTTTACTAGCCAACCAAACTTTGTCTATATAGTCAGTACACTGCTCTAATAAATCAAGTAGCTGGGAAGATCCCACTATATATTCAATCCGCGCCTGCGGATTATTCTTACGCAGCAATTTCACGAAGGGTAATGTATGTACTACATCACCGATAGCACCAACCCTATAAATTATGATTCTCTTAGTTATCATTAGAAACTATATCTAATTAATACACGTCTAGTACTTAGGCGTCTAATGAACAGATTAGCATTAAATCAAAGGTCAACAGGCAATGAACGATCACTTCAAGGATTAGCTCATGGGCTATGGGTACTTTGCTTTCTACTAATCCCTCAAGCAGCTCATGCAGTACCAGGCGTATCACTGAACCTTGGAGAAGACTCGCGAGGTGTAGCGGTGGGCGTGCAGTTACTAGTCTTACTTACCATACTCAGTATCGCACCTTCTATATTGCTGATGACGACTAGCTTTATAAGATTTATTATTGTCTTTGGGATGTTGCGCACTGCTATTGGACTCGGTCAATTACCACCAACCCAAGTCCTAGTCGGGCTTTCATTGATTCTTACTTTTATGGTGATGCAACCAACTTTTAATCGCATTAATGAAGAAGCTCTGCAACCCTTCATGAATCAGCAGATAGATGAGAAAGAATTTTTTACTAAATCATTTGGTCCGCTAAAAGAATTCATGATTAAACAAACTGCTGAACCCGAACTTAGGTTAGCCGTGAAAACCGCAGACATCGAGCAACCAGAAAGTGTTATGGATATACCTACTCACTTGATAATCGTAGCCTTCATGCTTAGTGAGCTTAAGAAGTCCTTCCAGATTGGGTTTATGATCTTCTTACCGTTTATTATTATCGATATGATAGTCGCCAGTGCATTGGTTTCTGTGGGGCTGATGTTCTTACCACCAACAACTATCGCTCTACCATTTAAGGTGATACTCTTCGTTTTAATAGATGGCTGGGCTGTTCTCAGTGACGGATTAGTACAAGGATTTGTAAGATAATGGATCAAGCGCAGTTTATAGATATCTCTAATCAAGCGTTGATAGCGACTGCTATAGTTTCTATTCCAATTCTCATACCCGCTCTAATCGGCGGTATCCTTATAAGCTTGTTCCAGACTGTGACTCAGATCAACGAGCAGACCTTAACTTTCGTACCTAAGCTGATAATCCTTATCGTCAGTTACGCTTTCGCTGGACCTTGGATAGTAAGATTTATGATGAACTATAGCCTTGAAATCTTAGAGAAGATTCCAGAATTAAGCATTAGTCCGCAGGTGATATAAATAAAATTTATTTTTAATCCCTTCAAACCGGGATGGGGGTTCCGCCGCTTCGCGGCGGTTGCGCTGCGCGCGGCTTAAA
>CAYPGT010000028.1:1714-3201 GCA_964410425.1 uncultured Gammaproteobacteria bacterium | reverse complement strand
ATAAGTATAGTTTGCTCGCGACCGGGTCCCACACTCACTATAGTAATAGGGATATCAAGTATTCTTTCAAGATAGCGCACATAATTGATAGCACCCTGAGGCAGGTCACTAAACTCTCTAGCGTCAGTAGATCTCTTACCTTCGTCCTTCCAGGTCTCAAGCTTCTCATAGATAGGCTCCACATACTTGAGGAAATTAGACTTAGCTGGAAGGTCAGAATAAACCTCACCTGTGCGTATATCCTTATAAGCGTTACATACATATAGCTCTTCTACATCATCCAATACATCGAGCTTGGTGAGCGCCAGACAGTCCATACCATTAATACGAATCGCATAACGCATCAGCACCGCATCAAACCAACCTACACGACGTGCTCTACCAGTAGTAGTACCGATCTCTTCCCATGCCGTGCCTTCAGCACGTAATATCTTCGCTGAACTACCAGCTACTTCAGTCGGGAATGGTCCTTCACCCACACGAGTAGTGTAAGCTTTACCAACTCCAATAACTCTATCTATGAAATTTGGTCCCACTCCAGAGCCAACACAAGCACCGCCAGAGACAGGGTTTGAGCTAGTTACATAAGGATAAGTACCGTGATCAAGGTCTAACAAAGTACCTTGAGCACCTTCAAACAAAATATTCTTACGCTCTTTATTAGCTTGCCAAATAACAGCAGCAGTATCAAATACATGCGGTGCTAATTGTTTACCATACTCCAAATACTCTCTATAAACAGATTCTATGGTGAGTGGTTCTAAGCCGTAAAGTCTTTCAAGAATAATATTTTTCTCTGGGATTAGAACTTTTAGCTTGTTTAATAGCTCATCAGGTTCTATAAGATCACACATTCTTAGTCCACTACGCGCTGATTTGTCAGCGTAAGTAGGACCAATACCACGACAAGTAGTACCGATCTTACGTGAGCCACGCATATCTTCTTGAGCCTTATCGATTATCAAGTGATAAGGTAATGTTACGTGAGCAGCAGCACTAATCTGTAAAAAATTAGTCTCGATACCCTGATCCTGAAGCTCCTTCATTTCGCGCAAAATCACCTTAGGATCAATCACCGTGCCTGATCCAACCATACAAATAGTCCCTTGATTTAATATACCTGAAGGAATAAGATGAAACTTATACTTCTTACCATTAGCGTTAACAGTGTGTCCAGCATTACTACCGCCCTGATAGCGCACTATATAATCTGCATTACGAGAGAGCAAGTCTACTATCTTAGCTTTCCCCTCATCTCCCCACTGTGCTCCAATTATTACTACGTTTGCCATTATTGTTTCCTTTGGTCGCTCCCCAAACAAAGCATTATAGCAAATTATGAAGTATAACGCTTAATATCCAGGGGTTAAATGACCCCCTTGAGCAAAATTTTTCAACCCAGTTTTCTTAACCATTTGCATTAAACCCTTACAAACATTGGGTTTCAAGAAAAAGCTCCAGGGGTTAAATGACCCCTTTCATTTCTA
>CAYPGT010000028.1:0-1614 GCA_964410425.1 uncultured Gammaproteobacteria bacterium | reverse complement strand
AATGAAAGTCAATCTCCATATTCAAGACTAAGTTATAAAATTTACTAATAATTCAGGGGGATATATGTACACTAAAACATATTCAGCTACGCTTGAGGGCATTGATGCACAAATCATTGGCATAGAGATAGACGCCAGCGAAGGTGTACCAGGGTTTAATATCGTTGGACTTGCTGGCAAGTCCATTAACGAGGCTAAGGATAGAGTTAGCATAGCTCTGAAGAGCTGTGAGTTTGATCTAGAGCCAAAGAAAATTCTTGTCAATCTATCTCCAGCACATTTACGTAAAGAAGGTACTCATTTTGATCTCAGTATTGCTGCAGCTTTAATGGTTAATTACGGCTGCATTGAAGCTAAACCTAAATTATTAGAAGAGTTTTGTTTCTTTGGAGAGTTATCACTCACTGGCGAAATTAAACCCATACTAGGTCTGCTTCCACTGGCATTGGCAGCACAGAGCCAAAATATTCGCTATATCATAGTCCCCAAGCGCAATTGCAAGGAAGCTAGTCTAATAAGCTTAGCCAGTAATTTTAATTCGGAGATTTACGCTGTAAACAATCTTAATGAATTGCAAGCCCTAGTAGAAGCCTTGTCCAGTTTACTGGACGGCATAGAGAGCACCGAACTACACTCAGCTAAAGAGCAAGTAAGAGATGAGTATCGCGTAGCAAGTTTAGATACGCGTAGCATTCTTCAATATCATAAAACGCAAGAGCAAACTCTTGACCTCAATGATGTCATCGGACAAACGCAAGCTAAACGTGGACTAGAGATAGCGGCAGCTGGTGGTCATCATCTACTAATGATAGGTCCCCCTGGCTGCGGTAAATCTATGTTGGCACACCGTTTTAGAGAACTACTACCAGCATTAAACTTCGATCAAGCATTAGAAGTAACGAAAATTTACAGCATCAGCGGACTACTAGAAGATCAGCTCATTCTCTCTCCCCCGCTCCGAGCCCCTCACCACAGTGCTAGTAATGCAGCACTAGTGGGAGGCGGCTCTTCCATTAAACCTGGTGAGGTGAGCCTGGCGCATAACGGGGTATTGTTTCTTGATGAACTAACCGAATTTAATCGACACACTATAGAACAGCTCAGACAAATACTCGAAGAGAAAGCTATCACTATCAATCGCATCAGACAGACCCTAAGATTTCCTGCTAACTTCATTATGATCGCTGCTTGCAACCCTTGTCCCTGCGGCTATCTGGGAGATAGTGTGAAAACTTGTATGTGCCTGCCTGGGCAGATTGCTAGTTATCTAGGTAAGCTCTCAGGACCCTTACTAGACCGCATTGATCTGCATATAGAACTAGCACGTTTAAGCCAAGATGAGATCAAAGTTCTTACACGTCAACATTCATCTAGTTCCAAGAAGAAAAATAGTAATGTTGCTATTCTAGAAAAACCAATCACTGAAACACTTACAGAGAAAATTAAGCGCAGTATCATAGAAGCACGTCAATTCGCTGCAACAGAATCGCAAGGCTATCCTCTAGCTAAGGCAGAGTTAGAGTTTATGGATCATGCCGTGTTTAACTTAGAACTCTCCGCCCGCTCTCACCAAAAGATACTGCGCATTTCACGCACCATCGCCAATCTCGCTCA
>CAYPGT010000027.1:10671-25273 GCA_964410425.1 uncultured Gammaproteobacteria bacterium | reverse complement strand
AAATCTTATCACAACAGATAAAATAAGATTATTAAATTCTAAGACAAGGAAGGTTCCGTTTAATTAAATAAGTCTTCAAAAAAGGCTCTAATGCTAGAATTTTCTATCTTATAATGGCTCAAGAAACTATCTCAAACATTCAAAGCAAAGTCCAAGCCGAGATCCAAATCCCTGGCGACAAATCTATCTCTCATCGTTCGGTAATTTTTGGATCTATCGCCAATGGCTTAACAGAAGTAAGTAATTTTCTTACTGGTGAAGATTGTATCTGCACTATGAATGCTTTTAAGGCGATGGGCGTGGATATAGAGTTCAATGAAAGTAAACGCACATTAAAAATTCACGGTAAGGGATTCACTAGTTTAACTAAACCTAGTCAAGAAATATATCTTGGTAACTCTGGCACGGCGATGAGGCTACTTACAGGACTCTTCTCTGGACTACCTTTTAGCACAACAGTCACTGGTGACGCTTCGCTGTCGGGCAGACCCATGGCTAGGGTCATAGACCCATTAACAGAAATGGGCGCAAAGATAGACAGTCAAGAGGGAAAGAAAGCTCCATTAATAATTCAGCCAGTTACTAAACTCAAAGCTATAGACTATGTTTCTAAAATAGCATCAGCTCAAGTCAAATCATCTATCTTATTAGCCGCACTGAATGCTGAAGGCATTACGAGTGTTAGCGAACCAGAGAAATCTCGCGATCATACTGAACGCATGATGCAAGGATTCGGAGCTGACCTGAAAGTAGAAGGGCTTAAAGTAAGCATCAATGGAACCCAATCCCTGAGCAAGCTTCAAGGGCAAAAAGTGGAAGTACCAGGAGATATATCTAGCGCAGCTTTCTTCTTAGTAGCTGGAGCGATACTTCCTGATGCTGAATTGAAACTAGTAAACGTAGGCATCAATCCTACACGTACTGGCATACTGGATGTATTAAAAAACATACAAGCTAATTTTGAGTTAATCAATACAAGAGAAGTTAACAGAGAACCAATAGCAGATATAATCATTCGCAGCTCGAAGCTTAAGGCTTGTGTTATAGAAGGTGACATCATTCCAAGATTAATAGACGAGATTCCAGTTATAGCCGTGCTTGCTGCCCAAGCTCAAGGCACTACAACAATCAAAGACGCTGAAGAATTAAAAGTAAAAGAATCTAACCGTATCGCCACTACTATTAATATGCTGAAGAAACTCGGTGTTCAAGTAACAGAGACTGATGATGGCATGATTATAGAAGGTAGAGCCGGAAAACCCTTTGAGCCTAAAGATGCTGAAATAATAATAGACTCACATGGCGACCACAGGTTAGCTATGAGTTCAGCTGTTGCAGCTCTGTATTCCACAAAACCCATCACTATATTACAAACCGAGTTTGTAGCAACTTCTTTCCCTGAATTTTTTGATATTCTTGCTAAACTTAAACAACGGACTGTCGTAGCTTAATGGATTCGACTATTAAACCTCTATTACAAGATATCGGCGCAGCAGCTTATCAGCTGGGCTATGAAATATACATAGTAGGTGGTCATGTACGCAACAAACTGTATGCTGAGCTTTATCATAAAACTGCAAAAGTTAGCAGAGACATAGATTTGGTAATCAACACTAATGCTATTGAGTTCACTCATCGTTTACAGAGATACTTAGAAGACAATCACCCACAGCACCATAGCTTCGATATCATCGAAGAATTTGATCAATTCGGTACTATTAAAATAGAACATCCTGATTATCCCGCTTATAAAATTGAACTAGCCAGTACGAGAAGAGAATATTACCCAGAACCAGCAGCCTTCCCCAAAATTGAAATTATAGATGATATCAAGGAAGACTTAACTAGACGAGATTTCACTATTAATGCTTTATTAGAATCGATCAATCCAACTAAAGCAAAATATCCATTTGGAGAGATAGTTGATCACGTTAATGGGCTAAAGGATTTGCAAGAAGGTCTTATTAAGGTCTTTCATGATGAAAGTTTTATAGACGATCCTACTCGTATCTATCGTGCTGCTAGATTTATGGCAGAATATGATTTTACAATAGAGCCCCATACTTTAGAGCTTATGCGTCAAGCCACTATTCATAAGGATTTCAGCGAGTGGCTGAAGAAACGCAAGTCCAGATTTACCATAGAATTAGAAAATATAGAGAAGCTTGGAGCAGAGAAAGCTTCGCGTGCCAAGAATCTACTTTT
The DNA here is from genome assembly GCA_964410425.1 of uncultured Gammaproteobacteria bacterium. Lineage (GTDB taxonomy): Bacteria > Cyanobacteriota > Vampirovibrionia > LMEP-6097 > LMEP-6097 > CAYPGT01. The sequence goes on along the minus strand of CAYPGT010000027.1, from coordinate 23,068 downwards.
TAGTTTAACTCGTCATCCCGAGGAATCTGCCGAAGGCAGATGACGTCGGGATCCAGTCTTAAATATCAATACTCGACTGGATTGCTACGCCGCTTTGCGGCTCGCAATGACGAATTTATTAGCAAATATTCACTCCCAACTAAAATTACTCTTAAGGCTTTCAGCAGATTTCTTAGGATCACTAATAGGTCCTATCATTACGAAATCAAAAAATCTCTTCTCTTTGGAGCCGCCTTCACTTAGATCTGACATAGAAACTAGATTACCTAAATTAACCTTACCAACACCAACACTGCTGAGTATACTCACTGACTTCTTAGGAATCAAACCACGCCCCTTAATCCATTGTTGATCTTTAGCATAGTCTAAGTAACCACTAAGATTAAGCTCTATTTGAGGTGCTTTAAGTAAAAGCTTCTCAGAGCTTACCTTGCCGTGGTCATATTTTAAGGAGCTAATTATATAGTTAAACAATCCACCTTTAAGTGTAACAAGTGTCTGAAAAATATTATTTAAGTCAAAATTATCAAGAGTATTAACCGCAGTAAGGATTTTCTGCATTAAAACCATCTGAGACAACTTACCATCTCGGACTATCATATTACCAGTACCAACTAAATTAAAAAACATTGGATCTGGCAATATTCCCTTAGTTGTACCCTCAAAAGTCCCATCTACTAAACCTTCTGGCACTTCACTTCCCAGAGCCCAAATACCTTGAGCCATTTCATGAGCAGGTAAATTTTGCCCCTTCAGTTTAAAACTAGACTCAAGTGTCTGAATATTAAAACTAGTCTCCCCTCTTACCATACCTTGCTTCACGTGAGCTTTAAGATCCTTGATATAGACATAGTTACCTTCTGCACTCAAATCAAACTTGATGTTCTTATAAGGAATGCCGTTCCAGTCCCCAGAACCAAGCTTCACTTGCACCTCTAACGGTTTATCAACGATCGACAACAGGTCGACATTAATTAAATCAGCCGTAAGATCTCCAATACCATATTTTTGTGCAACAGCTCTGTTGACCTTAAATTCACAAATAGTCTGTCGATCTTTCAGGTTACCAAAAGTGTCGCAGGTGAAAATACCAGAACCCGTTCTTAGATTAAGTGGCTGCAAGGAAAGTATATGAGGTGCAACAATACTTAAATCTTGAGCTAATTCGTCTACAGGAGTTTTAATACTTACATAGTAAGTCATGGTGTCGCCCTTAGACCAATCTTCCACCTGAAATATAGACTTAAGTTTACTTGTCACAGGAGGAGTTACACCCGCCTTACTAGTAAAAACAATCTTAGTATCATTAGAAAGAATCAACTGTGGCGTAACAATAAAATTACTGATCAAGCTAATGTCAGCGTTATTTTTCTTCTGCTCAAGCCAATTAGAGAAGTGGAAGCTCTCTAGTTTGTTTAGATCCAGAATTACAGAAAAAGCTTTCTTTAGTTTATTACCGCTAATCGTAACTTTTGCCGGAACGAATCCTTGAATATCAATAAGACTAGAAATCCCAGAAGGAATAAACTCCTTCAATTCACCATACAGTAAATCACCGTTCATACCAATATTGATAGTTCTGTCCAAATCTTTACTTTGGTAATTTTCTATCTTGCAGTTAAAGTTATTAAAGCTTGATTTACCAAACTTGCCTGAAGCATTAGTGAGACTTATATCTTTGCCCAAGAGCAAAGCTCCATTGAGCTTAGTAATAGGGTACTTAGTATATTTAGAACCAGAGTATTCCAAACCTAAATTATAAAAGCGCAAATTACCATACAACTCCTTAGTACGAAATTCAATGTCTGCATCTAAATTACCAGCGAGTGGGTTGATCTTAAGTTTCTCGTGACTTGGATCAAACAAATTAATAAACTCAATGAAGTTTAATTGATTAGCTTTCAGCTTAAAGCCCGGTTGCGTCAGATCCTGGTTAATAGAACCATCTAAGCTAATCAAAGAATTTTTATTAAGAATGAAGTTTAAGCCATCAAATTTAAGCCTATTATTACTCAGTCCTAGACTGCCTTTCATCTTACTTATATTTAATCCTTGCTTTACTGTAAGATCGACTGAATTAACATCTAGCTTGCCATCAATAGTATAACGAGTGGTATTAGGACTAGACTTAAGGGTAATAAAGATATTTTTCAATTCACCACTGGCAACTTTAATAGTAGATTTATCATTAATCAACTCTATAATTCCAGAATCAACTAAGGTTTGAGCATCTATTTTGGGAGCAGCAATCTCTAAATCACAAGAGCCTAGCTTCGCTAGGTTAAAACTACCTCTAGCTTCAATATAGTTTCTGGCCTTCTCTTCACCATAGATTGGGTTATATGCGTAACCTTGAAAATGATTAATGGTAATCTGATCTTTATCGATATTCAAATCGGCAATTATATTCTTAAAAGTAAGGGGGTAATTTGGCGATTTATAATTTAACTTCGCAATCTTTATCGGTCCCTTAACTAGTGTTCCTTGTTTACTGTTATGAGCAATATTCAGATCAAAGCTTACATAACCACTAAGGAAAGACTGCGCGATAATTTCTCTGTAGTCCTTAAAGAATGGAATACTAGCAGCGATTGGTCTTAATTTGGCTAAGGGTAAATCTTTAGTTATAAGATTAATCTTAAAACTATGGTCAAGAAGTTGATAATTTCCTGTCACAGATAAAACGGAATAATCTATCGGCAACTTAAACTCTTGAATTATAATTTGATTTTTGGAATAAGTTAATTTGGCCAATATATCCTGTTCAGCATTAATAATTGTCGGGAAAGCTCGTTGTGGTCTAAGTTTACTAGTATCAACTGACGATTGGCTTAGTTTTACCTTCGCTATTAGCTGAGGTTCTTTAATTGATGATGAAAGATTGAATGTACCATCAATATAATCACTTCCATGTAAAACGTTAAAAATTTCAAGTAAAAATCCAGGAATATATCTTTCCAGCTCCGGGAATCTATCAACCAATTCAAAAAGATTTAAATCTGTAAAATGAAGATCCAAACCCAGTCCTGCATTATCCTTACGCCAATTAGAAATGCTTCCGCGCAAGTCCAATATGGCTCCATCAAAGCTTAAATCAGCCTTCTTAAATTTCAGATCCTTATTTATTTCTATATCAGTATTAAAAGTTAGTTCACCAATATCAGCGATATCATTTAAGGTAGCTTGGACATTTAATTGCTTATCATCTGCTTTAGTTTTTGCAGACCTAAGCTTAGCTTTAAGAGATAAACTTGATTTACTACCATACTTATCAAAAAGTTTTCTGATGATTGACTCAGAATTAGTTACAGTCAAACCAGTAATTAAACCAAGAGTAGCCCCATCTATATTATTAAACTCTAAATCAATATTAGATCTCTTATCAAGAAACTGATCTAAACTATTAGCTCTGATATCACCAGCTATTTTAACGTAATTATGCAATTTATCGGCTAAGCCAACTGTCTCCAAATCTAGACTGTAGCCACGATTCTTAGGTTTGAAGTTTAATCTGATGTTCTCATGAGCAATCTTAGAGTTATTCGGGATATCACTAATGCTTAGATCGATATCATTTAAATCTATTTCGCCAAACTTAAAGTTAAACCTTTTCTTCTTGTCTTTTGCAAGCTTATCAAAATTCCATTGGAAATCCTGTTCCCTAACAGCATTGAGTGTCAAATTGTCAGCCTTAATGCTCTTAAAAAAGATTAGTGAGCGTAATAAATTTCTAGTGCTAATTACTAATTCAATGTTATTAGCATCCAGTATTAGATCATGCTTAACATCGTATATGATCAGTTCATCAAAATGTAATCTAGGACTGCGTTCTTTATATAGGGTAAATTGAAAACCTGTAAATTTGACACTACCATTAATATTACGATTAATTTGCGATTCAACTAAATGCGACATGGGAATCGACAAATCCGTATTCTTAAGCCACACAAAAGCAGAACTCAAAACTAAAATAACAAGAGTCGCTATTATCCAAAAAACCTTATAATTTTTCTTTTTAGGTTTAACTTGAAGATCTCTTAAAATTTCATTTGCCAAAGCATCTGATGATTGCTCTTGTAGCTGCTTAGAAGTTTCTTCATCATTAGCGAATTCTGACATATCGGTTTATAGCAAAAGGTCTGCAATGATCCTATTACTAAGCATTATAGCCTTATCACTGAGTTTTATCCTTCCATCTAGAGATTCTATAAACCCAGAACTAATATGTGAATTCAGTTTATCTGTGTTGATACGTTGATTAATTTCATCTGTAAGCAATAAGCCATTATCAAGCCTTAAATTTAACATTATTTTCTCTTCTAGTTTCTCAGCGGCATCTATTTCATTGTTCTCTCCTTCCAAGAACTTACAATCTCCAACTTCAAACTGGGCTATATATTCTCCCAAATCCCTAGTATTAGCATAACGCACAGAATTAACGTAGCCATGAGCACTTAATCCAAAAGCATAATATTCATCAGCATACCAGTAGGTTAAATTATGGCGAGCTTCATGACCAGGATGAGCCCAATTACTAATCTCATATCTTTTCAAACCATAAACAGCCAAAGTCTTATGCGTTAAATCATACATCTCCACAATATCATCCTCAATAGGCAAATCAGGATGCTTAGAATTACGATAGATGCTCCCATACGGAGTATTAGCTTCTATGCTCAATGCATAAGCCGAGATATGAGGTGGTTTATAACTCATTGCTATATCCAAAGTCTTAGACCATGATTCTAAAGTTTGACCAGGAAGACCATATATAAGATCAAAGCTCCATGATCGAAAATCTGAAGCACTTAAATATTCAAGTGTTCTATAAGTATCTTCGACACTATGTCCGCGCCCAAGTTTCGTTAAAAGATCCGTATCAAAAGTCTGCGCACCAATACTAATACGATTAATACCAAGCTCTTGAAATTCAGCAAACTTAGCTTTATCAACCGTACCAGGATTAGCTTCCAGAGTGATCTCTATATCTCTAGAAAACTGAAAGTGTTTTTTCAAAGCCTTAAAAATCATTTCTAACTCTTGCTTATTATGCACACTGGGAGTACCACCACCAAAAAATATAGTTTCTATTTGCTGTCCATTAACATTCCAATGGGAACAGCGAGATTCTATTTCTCGCACTAAAACTTGAATATAAGCAAGTTTTTTATCGTCTTTGTTTGCATAAGAAGCAAAGTCACAATAAGGACACTTAGTCTTACAAAACGGCAAATGAATATAAATACTACGTGGATTCATAACGATATAAGCATATTAGAACTATCACCTATATCAATTTTATAAACCAGCTCCCAACTAGCAATATCAAGCACGCCGATAATATTAGTCCCAGCACTAGGTATGAGCAAGAAGTAACCTGATTGAGAGACAGCAAAGTCTTTCGGGGATTGAATATCAGGACTAAGATCTGTTGTGCTAATTAACTCCATAGATTCAATATTAATCTTAGAAATATATGCTGTCGTATCATTTGAACCTAATGCATATAAAGTGTTGGGATCCGCTGCCAATGAGAGCTTATACGGGATATAATCTAACTTAATATTAGAAACCAGATTACTGGAAATCCCATCTAGGACTAATATACGCCCCTCTGTTTTAGACGACTTCTTGTTTACAGCTTCAACACCTACAAAAACATAATTAGCGTTCACAGCTAATGAATGAGGAATAAACCTTTCGTCACTATTAAGTGTTAAACCTTGAGTAATAAGCTTATTGAGATCTACTTCACTAGAGATACGATAGTCAAAACTATTGATTGTCGTTAATTTAGAATCAGACTTGGAGATCATATAAAGTTGGGTGGGTTCACTAGAATTACGTGAAACCATAGTGAGAGCAGAGCCGCCAGGAGAAACAGTTACAGCCTTAATAAGTTTCTTAGTAGCCAAGTCCACTATTAATACCTTAGGATCAACATTAGTTAATAAATATGCCACCCGTCCATCATCTGAGATAGAGAAATCTTGCAACCCTGTTTTCATATCATAATGACTAATAGACAGTAGCTCTTCAATATTATAAGTATCTAGTTCTTTCGCCTTGCTCGATTCCTTAGTGGGTTTAGTTGCATCAAACTCAACCTTGGTTTCATTCAGTTGATATACCTTACCCTTAGTGTAATCAACGAAATAAATCTTAGATCTAATACGCTTAATGTTCGATAGATATGAAAATTTATCACTTAAATCTTCTAGCTTAGTTATAGTAGTATTACCATTAACATCACTCTTAATAAGCTCAACCTTATTCAACATACCACTCTTCACTGAATAAGAAAGTATTGTCAGTGGTTTAGAGATTTGTTCTTGTTTCAACCTCTCTTTAAACTTTATTTCTCTATCAGAAGCTAACTCAACTGTACGTAACTCAATTGGTAAGCGCCCTGCAGTGATAGCTAAATCTCTAGGCAAGGTAAAGCCCTTCGGCACAAGGAATCCTGGTGTAATTTGATCCAGTAAAATCTGCGCTTGAATTTTTTCATCATAATAATCAAAACCCTTCACCGTATTGTTCTTAATTGGTACATAAATCCAACCGTTAGAAAATAAATAATCACTCTCCTGAGTTTTGAGAACCAAGTTAACTGCCTCTGTTCCAGCATAACCATTAACAAAAGGTAACCACAACTTATCACCAACTTGCAGCAAACCATCCAGTCGAATCTGAGCTTTAGGATATTCTTTCTTAAAATAGTCTTCAATGGCTTTAGGTGTATCAGCCCAAGCTGGAGTCGTTATAAAAATTAGCAATATTAATAAGCGCAAGAACATCTTTTATATATTGTAGTCTATAATCCTGTGTTTTAAGTAATATTAAATCAGAGCAATAATTTTACTAACAAGCGTCGTAGGACTCGAGGTCTCTCTTTGCTCACTTACGTTCACAAAGAGAGACAACTCTCGTCTATTACTCCGCTTGAAATAGATGTAAATTATTGCTCTGATTTAATCAATTTGACAGCAATGATTAATGCTAAAATTGCCTAGGTGACTAAAACTCAGACTAGTTTGAGCCTAGCAACAGAAATCGCTGGTATCAAGATGAAAAACCCCATCATGCCTGCATCTGGTTGTTTTGGTTTTGGCAGAGATTATGCCAAGTTCTATGATCTCAGTGTCTTAGGTGGCATTGCTATTAAAGCTGTAAGCCTAGAACCACGTCAAGGCAATGATACACCGAGAGTAGCTGAGACTCCTGGTGGCATGCTCAATTCAATTGGACTCCAGAATCCTGGCTTAGATAAAGTTATAGAATCTGAACTAAAGTTTCTTGAACAATATGATACTAAGATTTTTGTAAATGTAGTTGGTAATTCAGTAGAGGACTATAGCAGCGTCGTAGAAAGGATTTCACGCATAACCAATGTAGCTGCCATAGAGCTCAACGTCTCTTGCCCCAACGTAAAGAAAGGAATATTTTTTGGCACTAACGAAAGTTTACTAGAAGATCTGACTAGAGAAGTGAAGCAAGTATCCACCAAGCCAGTATTTGTGAAGCTTTCACCCAATGTCACAGACATAGTAGCCATGGCGAAGGCTGCTGAGCGCGGTGGCGCTGATGGATTGAGTTTGATCAATACTCTCTTAGGTATGCGTATCGATCTGAAAACACGCAAGCCCATACTAGCTCGTAAGAGCGGGGGGCTCTCTGGTCCAGCAATTAAACCAGTAGCAATACGTATGATTTATGAAGTAAGCCAACAAGTTAACTTACCAATTATTGGTATGGGTGGCATTAGTGACGTAGACGATGTTCTAGAATTCCTTTATGCTGGTGCATCAGTAGTGGCAGTAGGTACAGCAAACTTTATTGATCCATTTGTTTGTCCCGAAATTATTAACAAGTTAGAAATTAAACTCAAAGAGATGAAAGTAAACTCTATAAATGAATTGGTGGGGGCATCGTGGAAATAAAATAAGGTATAATATGATCATGGATTTGATTCATAAAATTAAATATATTGTTGATGAAAATGACAAGAGAATTGCAGTTCAAATGGATATAGATGTATTTGAGGCTATTGAAAGTTTTATCGAGGACAATGCCTTAGCAAAAGCAATAGAAGAGAGCCTTGGCGAAGAAACAGTAAGTCTAGAAGCAACATTAAAATACCTAAAAGAACTTGAGAAGATTGATAGTTAAATCATCCAAATTATTACATAAAGATTTGAAAAACCTTCCAAAAGAGATTAGGGAAAAGCTGGGGTTGTTTTTAAATGAAGAGATATCCCAGATCAGCTCTTTGACACAATTAAAGAATATTCAAAAACTAAGAGGACATGCTAATTTTTTCCGTATTCGATTTGGTGACTATCGTCTAGGAATTAGTTACGATGGGAAAGAATTAATTTTACATAGAATAATTCACAGAAAGGAGTTTTATAGATATTTCCCATGAATTCATCTAATGAAAGGATTATTGTTGCACTCGATTTCTCTTCCAAAGCAGAAGTCGAAAAATTCCTTATGGGATTTGACCTAAGCAAGAAAAATTCTCTTAAGTTTGTCAAACTAGGCATGGAACTATACTACGCTGAAGGCCCTTCTATGATTGAGTTTCTGAAAAATAAAGGGCTAAAGGTATTTTTAGATCTTAAAGTGCACGATATTCCTAATACTGCTTATGGAGCAATCAAATCATTGGCAAGTTATGGAGTCGATATAGTGAACGTTCATGCCAGTGGTGGTATCGAAATGATGAAACGAGCTAAAGACGCACTTGTAGATGCCAACTCTTCCACTAAATTAATTGCAGTAACTCAGCTCACTAGCACTGACCAAAGAACCATGAATGAAGAACTCGGCATCATCGGTACTGTAGAAGCAGCAGTCTTAAGATTGGCTACTAATTCTAAAGCAGCTGGGCTAGATGGTATAGTTTGTTCACCGCTAGAAGTACCATTAATCAAGAATCATCTTGGAAAGAATTTTATTACTGTATGTCCTGGCATAAGGCTAGTCGACGATAGCGCTGATGACCAAAAACGCATTATGACACCAGAGAAAGCATTTCAAAATGGCTCTGACTACATAGTGATGGGGAGAGCCATTACCGGAGCTAGTGAGCCACAGCTGGTTTTTGATACAGTTTGTTCTAGTCTCGAGCTAGTTTGACAGCTAAAATGATCAGGAATCTGATCATTTTAGCCATTCCGGATAAGTAAATCACCTAATTTAACGTCATTCTTATCCGTTAATACTTAATATGTTAAAATCATAAATCGTAATACAAGCTCAATATAATGGGATTTTTAGGGTCAATCGCTAATAAAATCGGAAACTGGCTCATAGGTAACTCTGAAGCCCCAAAGCAGGCCGGATTACCTGTTAAAGGTCCAAATTTAAATGTTCAAAGACACGAGAAAAAAACTAATCCTAACATAGCAAACAGTTCAAACACCCCTGATCAATTGTTAGACTGGGCGAAAAATAATCCCGATAAGATTGACCAACTTATAGCACAAAATCCAAGGGCAGCAATTCTCAAAAGTTTAATTACAGATCCCTATAAATTTGCACAAGCTAAATCAATGTTAGCAACAAAAAACACAATACAGCTGGGTCAAGGACAAGGTACTTTTGATTCAGGCAAAATTTCATCGCCGCGTATAAGTTTAATTGCGGACAATGGAGTTGAAGCTACTCAAAGAGTAATAGAACTACAACTAGACAACGGTATTCGATTTGTTGTCGCTCCTGACAACAGTTCTAACAGAGTAAATCTGAAAGCTGTTTACTCAGTTGGTGCTAAAGATGACAAGGTCCCAGGAACCGCTCACCTACTGGAACATCTACTAGCTGGGAGAACTCCTTATTCAACGTTTGCCAAGGGCGAGGATATGGATATAGTAAAGTTTAACGGCGGCTGTAGTAATGCTGCAACTAACGAGAATGCTACTTGGTATGATAATTTCTTACCCCCTGAATTGATTGAACTGGCATTTAAAATAGAATCTGAAAGAATGCAGTCAGCTAATTTGGATGCTGTAAAAGATATATTACCGATCGAAAAATCTGTAGTAGAACAAGAAATCAAAAAATATGAAGATGAAAATACTAGCGTTACTTCTGACGCCTTAAATGCTTTGATGTTCAAAGGCACTGGATATGAACATAGTATCCTTGGCACAGTGGAATCACTAAAACAAATTAGTCCAGATGATCTCAAGAACTTTTACTCTCACTATAAAGATCCCAATAATCTAACAATAGTAATATCAGGTAATGTTTGCGATCCTAGACGTTTAGAGCATCTCATACTTAATTATTTCGGCAATATTAAACCTCAAGCCAACAATACTTCTACTAATAAACAAAATCACACTACTATAGCAGCGAATGTTGCTCGTGAAAATACTTTACTTAAGGCAGGAGATCATAAGGTTCTGGGAGTAGCTTTTGAGATGCCTGGTATCAAAGACCCAGACCACGTGATATTTGATGCTTTAGTTTACGCCCTTACACAAAGTAGCACCGCGATCTTCCCTAAAAAACTCAACGAAGACAAACAATTAGGTGTAGAGATATCTCTAATACCACAATTAACTCATGGACGATCTTCCATACAGATGTTGTTTGAAGCTGATAAATTTACAGACCTAGAAGAATTAAAGAAAGAAGTGAAAAGTATACTAGAAAAAATAGCAAGTAACGGCATCGAAGAAGATGTACTAGCCCAAGTCAAAAAACAGTGCATACTAGGTCAATATCAAAAACAAGAAATGCTAGAGCTCAAGTCAGGTGAATTAGCAGCATTGAGTCCGTTTAAGGCTTGGAGTCATACTGTAGATAGAGTTGCGAAGATTCAAAAAATTACCAATGACGATATTAAACGAGTGGTAAGTAAATATCTAACCAAAAATGATGAGTTCACTATTTACTTAAAACCATCAGGTGAAAAAACTGTTCAAGATACTGTTACCCAAAACTTCCAAAAGCAAGCAGAAAGAGTACTTGACCCTATACGTATGCAAGAGTTAACAGACTCTATCTGTGGCAAACAAAGCCCTTGCCCGCCAAACTTAAAAATTACCAGAATCGTTGATGGCAATACAACTATCGTCTGCAATGAAAATCATAGATTACCGTTAACCAATCTCAGAATATTCTCACCTCGTGAATCACTATCAATCAAAGATCGGCTAATAATGGGGATCTTGGCTACTATGCTTAGTAAATCTGGCACGGGGTCTTTTCGTAGAGAGGATTTCATAAAACAGCTCAATGATATAGGTGCCAATATGAGTCTCTTTTACGATGCAGATGGACTAGTTATGAGAATCAATACTAGTACTTTGGGTGACAACCTCAAACAATTCTCTACACTATTTAGAGAATTGTTACTTCATCCTAAACTTGATCTAGAAACCTTCTCTAAAATAAAAGATGGGATCAAGAATATGATCAAAGAAGAATATAAAGATGCAGAAACAATTGCTGATAGAGAAGTAAATGATGCAATCTATCCAGAAGGGCACTTCTTACACCGCAGTAATAGAGAATCTCGCTGGCAATTAGTAGACTCAATTTCTTATGAAGACGTGCTTAAGTTCTGGGAAGAACTTAAAAATGGTTCGTTTATCATTAGTGCTTCTGGAGATATTAATCAAGAGCAAATTCAAAGCTACATTAATACAATAGTAAGAGAATGGTCCCAAAGTTATAATGCTGATCGTAACCTCAACCTAAGTACTGCACATGATGCAGATGTACAACAATTAGAAGGTTATGAGTTTAAGGGAGAACAGGAACAAGCTCATGTAACGTTGGGACAAGACTGTAACATTAATGAGTTACATCCTGATTATTACCCAATCATGCTTGCTAACTTAATTTTAGGAGGCGACCCGATTTCTTCTCGATTAGGGAAATTAGTGAGAGAGAACAGCGGATTAGTCTATAACATAGAGTCAGAGCTCAATAATAGTGTTTTTAAGGGCGGTCCTTGGACTATTAGTGCCGCTTCCAAAAAATCTAATGGAGAAAAACTACTATCAACCATTAAAACTGCCATTGCTGGCTTCCCTGATAATATAACTGAAAGTGATGTAAGTTTAGCCAAAAACATATTTATTCGCTCCTACTTTATCAATGGCTTTGGGACTAATTCAAGCAAAGCCAGCACTTTACTCGATTTAGAAATCAAAAAACGCAATATTGATTTCATTCAGAATTTTTCTAGTATGATTAATTCAATAACTAGAGAACAAATTATCAATGCCTTCAAGAAACACATAGACTTAAATAAGCTTGTAGAAGTCGTTGTAGATGACAAGATCAAACTCAATGGTCAAGAAGTTAATACTAAGTTTGATGCTAAGCTACACAAAACGCAGCACGCTAATACTCAAGCAACAAACAATTCAAAAAG
>CAYPGT010000027.1:0-10571 GCA_964410425.1 uncultured Gammaproteobacteria bacterium | reverse complement strand
CTAAGCTACACAAAACGCAGCACGCTAATACTCAAGCAACAAACAATTCAAAAAGCAAACTGCTGATAACAGCTGCATAGAGGGCTTCCTAAAGAGAAGTATTATTCATGTACACTAGATTACCTTAAGCGGAATGAGTAAATATATTATTTTACAGTCATTAGTGGAATATTGTTGTAAGTGAAACTCTCCATAGTCATCCCGGTATATAACGAAGAAGCCACCATAGTCCAAATATTGGATAAGGTGGAGGCCGTAGAACTTTATGGCAATCTCAGCAAAGAAATTATTCTCGTTGATGATAAATCTAAGGATAAAAGTTCTGCAATTATAGAAAAATATATCGCCAGTCGGTCTAATAAAAAAGATCTGGAGTTGAAATTCTATAAACATGAAAACAATTCTGGTAAAGGTGCGGCTTTGAGAACTGGGTTCAAGCATGCGACTGGAGATTTCTTAATAATTCAGGATGCTGATTTAGAATATGATCCAGCCGAATACAATGAATTAATGAAACCACTAGTAGATGGGGTAGCTGATGTAGTTTATGGTTCACGTTTCACTGGCAGCAAAGCTAGACGTAGTATGGGTTTCTGGCATTATTGGGCTAATAAATTTCTCACTTATTTATCCAACTTAGTTAATGATATTTATCTTACAGATATGGAGACTTGTTACAAGGCATTTCGTACAGAAATTATTCAAAGCATAGAGTTTAAGGAAAAACATTTTGGTATAGAGCCTGAGATCACAGCTAAGATCGCAAAGAAAAAAAATCTTAGACTTTTTGAAGTGCCTATTTCATATTATGGTCGAAGCTATGAAGAAGGTAAGAAGATATGCTGGAAAGATGGTGTCAAAGCTATATTTTATATACTAAAGTATAGATTCTGCGATTAATAATGCATTCTGTTTCAACAAAGAACCTACTCAAGATTAGCGTTATCATATTAGCGTTGACTTATTTACTATGTGGATTAAGCGAGAGTATCAATCTACCAACCGCTGATCTAGGGCGGCATATAAGCAATGGTAGATTTATTATTGAAGCCCTTAAAACTGGTGCGGACTTGAAAACTCAAACTCCTCTTTTCACTAATTTTTATTCTTACACCGAACCTAACTACCCAGTAGTTAACCATCACTGGCTTACGGGAGTAATCCACTATCTAACTTATAAGAGCTTTGGTTTCTCCGGCTTATCCATTCTGAATATCATAGCCATAGTTATTGGAGTGATATTTTTCTTTCTTGCTGCCAGGATACTGGCTGGAACTGAATTAGCTATATTGGCTCTGGCATTAACCTTACCGATTCTAGTTTGGCGAGATGAAGTGCGACCAGAATCTTTTAGTTACATGTTAATGGGATTTGAATTCTACATTCTTACATTGCTTAGAATGGGAAAGCTTAATTTCAAGTGGGCTATAACATTATTAACATTGTCACAAGTCCTCTGGATCAACTTACATATATTTTTCAGCATTGGTATTTTTATTATAGGAGCATTCTACTTAGATTCTGCAATCAAGTCAGGGACTATTATTAAAGAAGCTAAGACCAAACAATATTTCTATATAGTTGTTACTACTCTATTAACTTCGCTAATCAATCCCTTTGGATTAACTGGGTTGCTAGAGCCACTAAAGATCTTCCATAACTATGCTTATGAATTACTAGAAAATCAGTCTGTGTTCTTTATGCATAAAAGATTTCCAGCTCAAGTTCTTTATTACTACTTTGATATTTTAGTCTTAGTCAATTTAATCGCTTGGATTCTACGTTATCGCAAATCAATACTAAGTCTAAAAGAATTCATTAAATCTGAATTTGCATTTTTATTTATATCATTGATTTTAGTGATACTGGCGTTCAAAACCAATAGAACTATTCCGGTGTTTGTACTTGCAAGCATACCTATACTTGCTTATAATTGCTCACAGATTAGTCAAGCAGCAAACTCTCTCCAGCAACGTAAAATCTCAGATTGGGTTTATTATAGCTCACTGATAATTTATATAATCTTGCTTTTTAATATAACTCATGTCAAGTTAGATAATTATAAAAATATAGGACTAGACCCTAGAGTCAATAGATCTGCAGAGTTCTTCAGGGCAGTGAATATTCATGGTCCTATTTTTAATAATTATGACATTGGTGGTTATTTAATTTTTCATCTATTCCCCTTTAGGAAGGTCTTTGTCGATAATAGACCAGAAGCTTACAGTACAAAATTCTTCGATGAAATATATAAACCAATGCAAGAGTCAGAAGATAAATGGCATGAAATAGATTCGCAAGTGAATTTCAATGTAATTTATTTTATGCGACATGATATGACTGAGCATGCTCAACCCTTCTTAATTAGGCGCATCACAGACCCTGAATGGGTTCCAGTCTTTGTAGATAACTGGAATATAATTCTAGTTAAACGCAATCAACAAAATAAAGACATAATCAAAAAATATGCCTTGCCTCAGGAAATGTTTAAAGCGATTAAAACCAGTTAGCAATCTTTAACCTTCAAAAACAATTCGATCAACAAGCTTCGCGTGAATAGCTCATGCTAAAATTATCACTATGACTACTATGTCGACTCAGGAAGATATTGCTAATAAATTACTCGACATAGGAGCTGTATTTTTAAGGCCTAATGACATGTTTACCTGGGCATCAGGGATCAAGTCTCCAATATATTGTGATAATCGTATGACCTTGTCATACCCTGAAGTACGCAATCTCATTAAAAACACCTTTGTCGAGTTAATCAAGAAAGAATACCCTCAAGTTCAAGCGATAGCTGGAGTAGCTACTGCTGGTATACCACATGCAAGCTTAATTGCCGATGACATGAATCTACCTATGATTTATGTGAGGGCTGACGCTAAGAGTCATGGCAGAGAGAATCAAATCGAAGGTAAACTTGCAGCAAGAACTAAAGTAGTAGTAGTAGAAGATCTGATCTCTACTGGTGGCAGTTCACTTAAAGCTGTAACTGCATTGCAAGAAGCATCTCTAGATGTTTTGGGCTTAGTCGCAATTTTCACTTATAATCTCAGCAAAGCCAAGAATAATTTCAAGGAAGCTGGCATAACATATCATACACTTAGTAATTATGAGACTCTGATTGAAGTAGCACTGAAGCGTGGAGACGTGCAACAGCAAGATATTGAGCTGCTTAAAAAGTGGCAAACACAATTATAAGTTTTATATTTTCATACTAGTGTAATAAATTCACCAAACAAGCTTCGCGGGACTCGAGGTCTCTCTTTGCTCACTTACGTTCACAAAGAGAGACAACTCTCGTCTGTTGCTCGCTTGTCCTAATGTGAATTTATTACGCTATTTACAAATTTATCCCGTGTCCCTCAGCGCAAACCCTGCCCCCAAGCACGTTTTCTATGTTCAAATGCAACATTTCCTTGGCATTAAAAATCTTATAATTAATAACCTGACCATCAACCTTCACACTGCTTATCGTGTTATCCAGGTTAACATTCTTAAAAAACTTTCTTGGTTCATTATCATCAACAATCAACACCAAATGACCATCATTATCAATTAAATCTTGAATATAACTCTTATAACAATCCTTACAAGGTAAAAGCTTCTCAGCTGAAAACAGTTTCTCTGATTGATGTTTACGATAGAGAAACATTATTTGCATTGAAGCATTACTGAGATGATCCTTCATGTTTGCCGAAAACGCCGCTTGCTTTTCTGCACAATTACGGTGCTTCGGTGATTTGAATAATTCATAACTAGAAGGATCAATATTGGCACCACTATGCAGCTTCAGTTTGCCATCTTCCCGGTATAAGTGAATGGCACTATAATAAGCATTTGACAAAGGACTATCGCAATCTTGAGTTTTCTTCCTCAATCTTTCTTGAATTAATTTCAGAGCAATTAATGCTGATTGATTCAATGATTGTTCATTATGAATCACTTGATATAAAGCTTGAATCACATCAAGTTTTTCTAAGTCTTGTAACTTCTCGCCAGTGCTTTTAATCTTGCTATCCATTAGTATTTAGGCCTAAGTTAGGACTAAATTTATACCCAAGAAACAAAGAAGATAAACATAAGATATTATCCAATCCTGTTATACTTATTTCCCATCTTAATCTTTAAAACTGGACTATATTCCTGCGAATTTGATATATTAATAGATCTGACTTGCTAAAAAATTATTATGAGCTTAACAGATACGACCCTAGAGAAAAAAGATAATAAAGAAACTACGGTATTAATAATAGAAGACGAAGCACAAATAACAAGGCTTATTGAGCTTGAACTTAAGTACGAGGGTTATGAGGTATTAACAGCTACAGATGGGGTGGAAGGTCTCAAGGCAATCCGTGATAACGAGCCTGACCTAGTTTTGCTTGATTGCATGTTACCTAATCTTTCTGGTGAAGAGGTTTGTAGACAAGTTCGTGATGACGCCGATAACGTGCCTATCATCATGATTACTGCCAAAGATAGTATTGAAGACAAGGTTAAGGGATTGGATCGTGGTGCTGATGACTATTTGGTTAAACCTTTTGCTACAGAAGAATTGCTAGCACGTATTAGAGCTGTACTACGTCGCAAACCTACTAGTGGAGCAGGAACTCTACAATATAAAGACCTCTGGTTGGATCAGTTTAATAGGCTCGCAAAACGCGGTAATGATGCACTAGAGCTAAGAAGTAAAGAGTTCTCTCTACTTCGTGTCTTTATGATGTATCCGGAGCAGTATCTCACTAGAGAATTTTTATTCAATAAAGTTTGGGGCTATGATTTTATTGGTGAGAGTAATGTTATCGAAGTATATATTAGATACTTGAGATCTAAACTTAGAGAAAAACAACTAGGCAAACTGATCCATACTAAACGTGGAGAGGGTTATATGCTGAAAATGTTCGACAAATAAGCCTACGTTCGTCATTGCGAGCCGCGAAGCGGCGTAGCAATCCAGTCAAGTGTTAATATTTTCGACTGGATCCCGACGTCATCTGCCTATGGCAGATTCCTCGGGATGACGTTTTAGCTTAATCTTGAATCTCCAACCTAGTAAAATTAAACCAACCACAATCCCTATCACGCTCATAATGCTTGCTGCGGGGTAACCTAATATCATCAGGCTATCAGTTCTAAGCATCTCTAAGAAGAATCTTCCAAGTGAATAGAGAAAGAGATAGGAACCAATAAGCATGAAGGCTGAATGCTTAGACACTAGGTTTTGAGCATTGAGTTTTTTGTAAAGTATGAACAGCACTACGAAAACCAAAAGATTCCAAATACTTTCATAGAGAAATGTTGGATGGTGATAAGTACCAGTGTAGGAAATATAAAGCTTCCAAGGCAGCTCAGTGACTGAGCCGTAAGCTTCTTCGTTAAAAAAATTACCCCAGCGTCCAATAGCTTGCGCTAACGGCATGACAGTAATAATGATGGCAAGCTTAGTAAGATAGTCCTTCCTATCGAAGAGCCAAGTGCCAAGCCAAACACCGAGCATGCCACCTTGAATACTTTGTCCTCCGAGCCAAATCTGTGGGATCTCTAAAGGATTGACCAAAAAATATTCGTAGTTAAGTAACACATACCAAACCCTTGCTCCAACAATCCCTGAGACCAAGGCAAGCACAGCAAAATTACTGAGTTCATCCTTCGTAATAGTCTGTGGACGTAGATACTTGTCAGCGACAGCAAGGCAAACTATTAAAGCGGTAGCGTAAAGTAAACCGTACCATCTAATGGCTAAGGGTCCTAGCTCTAACAGTACTGGTCCTGGAGATTGAAAAATCATATATTACTCTACTGGTGATGTTGATTGTGTATCGTAAACTCCATCCCCAAATGCTAAAACCTTAAAAGTTTTCAGTATAATCCAGGCATCTAAAAATACATTGTGGTGCTTAGCATACCAACAATCAAGCTCCATACGCTTCTCATAAGGTATAGAGTTACGTCCATTCACTTGAGTCCAACCGGTAAGCCCTGGTTTAACCTTAAGCTTCCATGCATCAGCTTCTGAGAAATGTTTCACTTGCACTGCTAATGCTGGTCTAGGACCAACTATACTCATGTCACCAAGTAACACATTAATAAGCTGCGGAGTCTCATCCAGACTAGTCTTGCGCAATATTTTACCAATGCCAGTAATACGGTCATCTTCATGTGACTCTGCAAGCTTGTGGGGATCAGCATCTGTACGCATAGTCCTAAACTTAAAACAATTAAACTCTCTGCCAGCTCTGCCAACTCTAGTATGAATATAGAAAACTGGTCCCCTAGAATCTAGCTTAATCATTATGGCGATAGCCAACCAAAACGGAGCAATAATGCACAAAGCTATAGAAGCTATGATTAAGTCCATAATGCGTTTTAGAGCCAAATTAATATAACTAAGCATCCATATAATTATGACAGATCTTTATTGAAAAATAGCTTTCAACTTCTGCATAGTCATATTATAGTCATTCTGTTCGTAAATCTTTTGTTGTAAGAACGCATCTATACGTGGCTTAAGCTCTATAGCCTGGTCTATTAAAGGATTAGTACCTCGTTCGTAGGCACCGATGTTAATCAAATCCTCATTCTCTGCATAAACTGCTAATAAATTTCGTAATTTACCAACGAGAGCTTGCTGTTCTTCACTTGTAATCTCAGTAAATAAACGACTAACACTCGCAAGTACATCTATCGAAGGGAAGTGGTTCCTATGAGCAATTTTTCTTGAAAGAATAATATGTCCGTCTAGCACACCACGCACTGTATCAGCGATAGGTTCATTCATATCATCACCCTCTACTAGCACAGTATAAATTGCAGTAATAGAACCATATTCAGATTTTCCAGCACGCTCCAGAGTGCGAGGGATTAGCGAGAACACACTAGGCGTATAACCCTTCATAGTAGGAGGCTCTCCTACAGCGAGTCCTACGTCACGCGCTGCCATCGCCATCCGCGTCATACTATCTGCCATCAGCATGACCTTCTTACCCTTATCTCTAAAATATTCAGCAATGGTAGTCGCTGTCAATAAACATTTCATACGCATCATCGGAGGTTTATCACCAGTAGCGATAACGCACACTGAACGCTTCATACCTTCTTCACCTAAACTAGCTTCGATAAAATCCTGCACCTCACGACCACGTTCACCCACCAGTGCAATAACATTCACATCAGCTTCACAGTAACGCGCAATCATACCCATCATGGTACTCTTACCAACACCAGACCCTGAGAACACTCCAATACGTTGTCCCAAACCCAATGTCATACAAGAATCTATAGCTCGTACTCCACATGAAAATATCTCCTTAATCCTTGGTCTACCAAAAGAATCTGGAGCTGGCTGTTCTATATCTCGAAACTCATCATAGACAGGTTTAGGTTTATGATCCATAGGCTCACCCAGCGGATCAATAACTCTTCCTAGAAGGGCATCACAGAGACCAATCTGCAAAGTCTTACCCGTAGGATAAACTCGACAACCTTGACTTACTCCCTTACCATCCTCAAGTAAAAGCAATTGTCCCATCTGCCCCTTGAAACCAACAACTTCAGCAAGTTTCTCTCCATTCTCATTGGTAACAATACGACAAAGTTCACCAACTCTGGAACCTGGAAGCTGTGCCTCTAACAATAGACCTACTACCTTACTGACATAACCGTACCACTGCTTAGTCTCTAGATTCTCTAGAGCTTTGTGGCATTTATCAGTAATGGCTTTCAATTCTTCTTTTATGGAATCTTGGCTCACTATCTACAATATACCCAAGGACATCATTTCATAAAATTCTCTTATTAGAAGCTCCTTATAGTGCTTTAACCGAACCTTAACCTCACCAAGATCTAATGTATTAGAACATGCAAACTAATGGCGTAAATGAACAAACAAAAATAGCTGGCAGTGAATCTCGGCCACAGAAAGCAAGTACTGCAGTTAGTTCTAGCGATTTAGCTGCGTTAAGAGATAAACTTAAAACTTTGGGACAAAACATTGCAAGTCAAGAAAGCTTATTAGGAGAAGATGAAGCTTTACAAGCGACATATTCAACAGAAGACAAAGCTACCCTAGAGCTCGAAGGTGTTACTAAGCAAGTAATTGATGATCTTGATGCAACAACAGGTAAACTTAGAGACCAAATTAATGAATCTAGTTCAGAGTCTGAATCTACAGAACTTATGGTCGCTGCAAGTGAGCATTTTGCTATTGCTGATGAAAACCAAACTGCTTATGAAAGCACCCTTAAAGAACTAGCTCCTGCTATTAAACAAGAAATGCAAGATGATGAACAACATAGTGGATCGATACAACAGCAATTTAAATATCAAGTGAAAGTCGGACGAGAAGCTATGGAATTCTGGGGAGATGAGAAGAAATTCTGGGATACTGAACTGAAAGCTGGTCCTGCTGACTCAGCGAATAAGGATCAAATCCTAAGTCTATATGATCAAGCATCGAAGTTAGAAACCCAGATCAATAATCTGTTTGGTAGCGGCTCTAAAGATGAAAAAGACAGTCTCAAAGCTCAACTGACAGCCGTGAAGAACCAAGTATCTGCTGTGAGATCAAGAGCAAGTGCTTAGGTATCATACATCTATAAACTGCAAAATAATTTGACAAGCAAGTTTCGCGGGACTCGAGGTCTCTCTTTGTTCACTTACGTTCACAAAGAGAGACAACTCTCGTCTATTGCTCAGCTTGACCAGATGTCAAATTATTTTACAATTGAGTATTAACTATACCTCTGGGAAGTATTCTATATGCCCACCTTCAACAGTGACGATTGCTTTCTTGTGATCAACAGGAGTTGTAGTACCTTTCTTAGTACGCTTAGCAGCAGCAAAAATCTTACCAATGTTAACCTTAGTTACTTTATGATCTGGAAAAAATTTAGCAAACGCTTCTCTAACGTGATGCTTAGTAGCCCAATCTGGAACTTCAAAAGTATACTTACCAAGAGTACTAGCTTGAATACTAGATTTCTCAGTGATTATAGGTCTCTTAAGTATTTCTTCTATTGCGTGTGCCATGATTTATTCCTTATATAAATATCCTATGCAGCTAGTGCTAGGTCTCCAAATCTAACTTCTATCTCTGCTAGAGCTTTAGCGCTGGCAATGATCTGATTAGCTTTAAGTAGATCTTTAACGTTAAGTTCATTAGTGCTGATAACTTTAGCTCTCACCAAATTACGACTAGCTCTCTTAAGTAAATCCAATTGAGGATTGTTAGTATCTGCTATTAATAGAACATTCTGACCAGTGAAACCTGTCTCATTAATGATGTTAGCGATCTCTTTAGTCTTAGCTTCTACTAAACTGAAATCTTCTATTGCTGAAAGTTTACCTTGCTGACTAGCAAGTGCTAATGCTGAAAACAACGCGCGAACAGATTCCTTCTTGTTCATGCCTTTAGTCCAATTAACGTTATTACGTGGTCCAAATATGACACCACCGCCTCTCCAAAGTGGAGATCTAATAGTACCTGCACGTGCTCTACCTGTACCTTTCTGTTTCCATGGTTTAGCTCCACCACCACGGACTTCTGATCTAGTCTTGCTATGAGCAGTACCGCTACGAGCGTTAGATTCTTGACGAACTTTAGCTAGGTAAAGTAAGTGCTCATTGGGTTCAAGGCCAAAAAGTGCATCATTTAGAGACTGCTCTTTTGTTGATTTTTTGCCTTTTTTATCGAATAATGTGATGTTTGCCATGTTTTTGGGGCTCCAGTAGACCACATATCCTAGCATAGCGCCAAAATAATTCGTATGGCCTTAATATTTATTACTGCTTTAAGCAGGTCAATTCAAGCAACCCTATCAATCAATATTGACAAATTAGCAGATTCAAGGTAATATCAAGCCATGGCAACAGAGATACCTAATCTACGCTTACTCAATACTTTATTAGAACCTGATAACACAGCCTGTTTTGAACTTAATACTAGTGGAGAGCTTAGTTCACCCGCTGCTACCTATAACACAGAGGCTGCTACAGCACTTAGTCATTCTGCTGGTCGTGAGCTGGGGAATATGATGGCTTCTCTGCGCAATGATGACAAACAAAGCAAACAACAAGGAGATGCTCAGAAGAAAGCATTTAGAGCATCAGATGATTTTCAAGAACGAACAAGAAAGATTCAACAATATCGAGTTGATATGATGGTTAATGCTTTTGGAGCTTTATTTACTGTGATTGATAGAGCAACACGATTAGAAATAGAACTTAAAACAGTAAATGAACAGGCCAGAGCTGAAAAAACAGAATTATTAGAAGCTACTCAGAATCTTGTTAATTTTATTGAGAATAATCTGATTCGTCCATTCATTACAGGATTTAATCAATCTAATCTTGGTCTTAAGAGTAACACCAGAGTAACAGCCCTAGAAGGTATGCAAACTAACGCAAGAAACACTTCAGATGATATTGAAACTACATCTAGAGCACATTTGCAGACGGAACCACTATACACACAAGCTCACGAAGCAGCAATCACAAGGATATTTGCTCCTAACACAACAACTTAAGCAAACAGATCATTCTTGAACTTATTCAATGCTTCAGTAAGC
>CAYPGT010000026.1:10227-25434 GCA_964410425.1 uncultured Gammaproteobacteria bacterium | reverse complement strand
GGTTTCACTATTTTTTTGTTCCTATCTATTTTCCTTTATTTGAGGTAGAGCCGTGGGGTATTCAGAAAGACCTGGAAACTTAGATTATTCGATTAAGAGTCACAAGTCACTCGGCTTGTACCGATTGACGAGGGTCGCACAGACTAGAGTCTATACGCTCTACGTTGTCACCCGAGTCACGAACAAAAATTGCATAGCAATTTTTGTGAGTAAAGGTTCAAATTTCTGAAATAGTTTGCGCATTGATCATCAATACTCTTAACACATTTGGTTATATTAAAGCTACAATTAGTTAAGTGCTTAACTAATTTCGATTCAAGTCGTAAAGCGTGGTGGCAATTGTGCTAGAGGAGGCGATAAAATCACAGCTCTATACAGTAACAGTATTTTCAATTAATAGCATGGATAAATTTACAATATTATTAAAAAGAGTTCAGGATCATTTGAATAGTAATAAGCAATGTTGGCTATTAGGGGCAGGTATTAGTTGTCAGTCTAATATTCCTACAATGCATCCTCTTACTAGACGCATCCAAACATTAATCTCAAAAGAAGAAAAGAAATTTGAATTATATAATTCAATAGCAGATGATTTAGAGTCAGGAAACTCTCATATTGAACATTATTTAAGTCATATCGGAGATTTGATAGCATTATCAAAAAGGTCGAAAGGCAAAAATGCTTCAATAGGAATTAATAAAATTACTCAATCTGAACTAGAAGACCTCCATAAGCACATTGTTGAAATAATCGGTGAAATTATAAGAAATGGATATCAAGAGAAAACCGACATCTCTGAAGAGTTAATAGGTGAAAGCCATAAACCAATAATCAAACTTGATAATCATTCTAACTTTATTAAAGAACTTTTTCGTAATAAGGCAAATATTGAGAATAGATCTGAGATAGCTTTTTTTACAACAAATTACGATACGCTATTAGAAGATGCGTTGTCATTAGAAGGACATATTGTAATAGATGGTTTCTCTGGTGGAGCAGTAGGCTTTTGGAATCCAGAGTATGAATTTGAACAAAGAAAAAAAGAAAGACCTTATTGTTGTATTTATAAATTACATGGTTCTATTGATTGGTATGTAGATGCAAACAATAGATTAATTAGAAACAGAAACAATCATCATTACGGATCAGAGTCATCATTAATAATGATATACCCTCAGGCCACTAAATATTTAGAAACACAGAAAGATCCATTCTCATATTTATTTAATCGTTTCAGAAGCAAGCTAAATTCAGAAAAGACCGAGCTAGTATTGCTTACTTGTGGTTATAGTTTTGGGGATGACCACATTAATAATGAAATTGAAATAGCACTTAATCAAAATAGTCAAATTACCTTAATTGCTTTCATTAAAGAATGCGGTGCAAGCGAGTCTGATGCATCTAAAACTACGATGCATCCTATCTTAAATAAATGGCTTTCTACTCCAAAAGTAAAGCAACAGGTCTTTGTTCTAACTGATAAAGGAATATACAATAATGGTTTAGAGGCTGTGGTTCCAATTCAAGATCAAAAAGATTTAAAAGAATTTTCGTGGTGGAGATTTAATGGCTTGACGCAATTTATAAGAACAGGTAATCCATTATGATGACTTTATTTAATCAAAGAAGCGAACTTAAAATCGGTAAGATCTTAGAAGTCAATGGAACTAAATTACGAATAGAGATTGATAATGAAATTACTTCCTTAACTCGCTCTGTAGATGGAAATATTTATCCACTTGGGCAAGTAGCTAGCATCATTAAAATACATTTTGGTAAAAAAATTCTGTTTGCCTTTGTCAATATGTTAAGGATGCGTTCGGAAATTATTGCAGAAGAGTCAAAGACAATAATAAGTCCAGATGACGATTCAAGGATATTAGAAGCTGAGTTATTTGGGCAAGGAGAATGGAATGTTGAGAAAGAAAAATTGAAATTTTCAAGAGGCGTGGAAACATATCCTTTACCACTTCAAAATGCTTATCTTTGCCTTAATGATGAATTAGAAGAGGTTTATAATAGTGCTGAATCATCAACAACTAATAGCGATGATTCAATGGTTGTTATCGGAGAGTATGCTGGTAGCAACAATGCAAAATGTAGAGCAAACATAGATAAACTCTTTGGTCATCATTGTGCAGTATTGGGATCAACAGGTTCAGGTAAATCTAGTACAGTTGCTGCAATTATTCACTCTATCTTAGAGCATCAAATTAATGATAAGAAGATCAACCCTAGAATTATAATTATAGATCCTCATGGAGAATATGGTTCGGCTTTTAAACAAGCAGATATTTATTATGCCTATAATCAATTCTTTGAAACTGACTCAGACAAACAAAAACTGATCTTGCCATACTGGTTAATGACTAGTAATGAGTTGAGGTCTCTTATTGTTGGTAAAAGTGAACATGAAGCAACTTCCCAAAATAACATTGTTTATGAAGCAATTTCGTATGCCCGGATGGTTCAGGCAAAAATTATTCAAGCTTATAATGAGAGTCCGACTGGTAATGAAAGCGCTAAACCGATACCACCAAAAACACTAAAAGATATATCTACATTTGATAGGGACAAACCATTACCCTTTAAGCTTTCTGATTTTGAAACTCATATTGATAAAATACAAGGCAGGAAACCCGGTTCAACAGACCCCAAGTCTCCTACAGATCGCAAAGATATTGATTCAATCTTAAAAAAAATAAGGATTTTGCGTTGTAATCCTCAACTAAACTTTCTAATGAAAGATTATGAAGATTCTGATTTGAATTTACAAAGTATTTTAACTCAACTTATTGGTAATGATAGTCATAAGTCTTCTTTGAAAATCATTGACACCTCAGGCTTGCCAAATGAAGTTGCTGGTCCTTTAACAGCTTCTATCGCAAGATTACTTTTTCAATATAAAACTTGGCAAAATAAAAATGAAAGGGAACAAGATCCTTTACTTTTAGTCTGCGAGGAAGCTCATCGATATGTTCCTAATCATGGTGAAGCGCAGTATAGAGAAGCACAAGATGCTATCAGACGTATCGCAAAAGAGGGAAGAAAGTATGGATTAGGATTAATGTTAGTCTCACAAAGACCTGCTGATATTGAAGGTACCGTTTTATCTCAATGTAATTCTTGGATAATTTTGAGACTGAGTAATACCACTGATCAACAACATGTAAGCTCATTTTTACCAGATAATTTAGCAAGCTTAACTAAAATTCTACCAGCCCTAACACGCAGGGAAGCTTTATTCGTAGGTGAAGCAGCAGCTTTACCAAGTAGAATATTTATCAATAAACTTATAAAAGATAAATTACCTAATTCACACGATATTAGTTTTGTGCAGGGTTGGAATTCAATAAATAAAAATAATCAACATATGATTAAGAATATAGTTGACCGGTGGATTAAATTATCTAATAACTAAGTAGTATGACAGTAGCTAGAGTGTGCAGATTTGATCTACTGTAATTCCTTACTATCTTTCAATCCACTATTACTTATGCTTTTTTATGATGCCCAAAGCTTCTGAGTTCGTTTGCTAGTTCAAACCTGTCCGCGGCGATAAACCTGTCTCGATTTCTTGAAATGTTTATTTTCAAGTATTGAATAAAAGTATTCTAGAGTTTTTCTAAACCTAAATATCGTCTTATGAATTCCTGCCCCAGAAAGAAAAACGGGGATGCGCAGAAAACTGGGCTCCCCATTAAAACTGATGTTAATCATTATAACTATTGCCACCTAAATTTGCAGTATAAATTAACTAAAGAAGGGCATAATATCAATGAGACTGATGCGTCAGGTGTAAGCCTTAACCATAAATTAAGCCAAAAGTGGTATAAGATAGTTAGTTATAGGGTTACTGCCAATGCGGGGACCCTATTTTTTTATTTAGGGGAAAATTTCAAAAGTTTTGTGTCTAAGCTTTTCTTTTACCACACTGAAAAGTACTTCATTGCCTTCTCTTGGTTCTTTGCCAATAACATGACGTCCTATTGGATTTACTATTAAGTCGGCAAGTTGGATTCCACTATCATTATCGTTTTTATTTCTCAACTGAAATGCTTTCACTTTTTCCTTAATCTCTCTGCTCGACACAAACCTTGTACCTAGACCTCTCATTCTCTCAAACATAGAGAGCAGTCTAATATTCTCTGGAGTATTCCTTTCTTCAGGATAGATTTCAACCCTATCATTGGCATTTGCTTCAAAAATAATTCTATTGAAAACATAATCAAAACTAAAATTATATGGATCAGGCGTAAGATCTGGATGTCCATATTTTTTCGCAAATCCAACTTTTTCTATAACTCTGGGTATGATCAGGAATCTTGATTCTTTAATCAGGGAATTAATGCAATCAAAGAAAATCTTGCGAAACTCTTTGTTCCTGAATTGTAGATACCGAGGATCTTTTGCCTTTAAGGGGCGAGTGATTTCACCAGTATGAACCACAAATGTATCTGTACCAAAAAGCTCCTTCTTGATAGCTCGATATTTATTATCAAAGTCTTCGTAATCAACCTTAGAACGAAAGCACACGGCCGCAAGAATAAAAACGTTATATTCGTTATCCAAATTTGTGAAACTTAGATTATGATCACCAGATTCATCTATAAAAACAATCATTGAATTGAACAGTTTAATTTTATCATCACCAATTCTTCATTGCATCCACCATCCCTCCTCACTTCAATCACTTCATTCCCCCCCTACCCCGGATACAAACTCGGCAACCATCTCTCTAAGACAGCTACAGGGAACCCTAATCTGACTGGACCCTTAGGAGTATCAGAAACTAACAAGCCTTGAGCGCAGAGCTTAGAGACCACAGTTGTAGCTTGTCTACTTTTATAAGCAGTGATTTCTGTAGCCTTACCTCTCTCAAACTCACCCTGCAAGACAGCTTCTCTTAGCAACTGAAAAGAACCTTTCGGTAACCGGCCTGCTCTGATCTCATCTTCTGTATAAAGTTCTATTCGGCGTAATAGCTCTTGAGGCTCAAGAATCGAAGACATATAGCCTATTTGGTCAATGCAAACTTCTAAGAAGAACTTACAAAATTTCACTAAGCTTGCGTGTGACAGACTGCCCCTACCATCCAAATCACCCTGACGTGGATTATCAGCGGCTTGTAATAGTGCTTTGTATTCTGAGCTTTGACGTGCAAGACCTCTTGATATAGACCATAGACCAGAACCGATACCAATATACTTCAAGAATGAATGAGAAAACAATCGAGTCACTCTACCATTACCATCATAGAAAGGATGTATCCAAGCCAGTCGATGATGCGAAGCTGCAACAGCAATAATCTCCCTTAGACGCGAAAGCTTCTTCGGTGAATAAGCTTCTTCAAAACGATTTAAAAACAAATCTAAGTTAACGCCTAGTGGCGGTATATGCCTGCCAACACTTACATCACCATCTCGAAATTTACCAGGTTCTATTTTTACTACTTTACCAGTGTCCGGGTTCTGTACTTGGCACAGTTCTTCTGGTAACAACTTATAAAACTCTTCATGAATCTTTGCAATGAATTCCTTAGAGACAATATTTTCAATCTCCCAGAAACTCCCCTCATCTATCATTCTTTGGACAGAGATATGCGCTTTAGCTTCTAGTTGTAAATTTCTCTTCTCCTTATCCTTACTAAAATTTTCAGCAAGTGCTTTCTCAATATCTCGTGGATGAGTATTATGCCCTTCTATTAAGTTGCTGTAATAACAGTTCATGGAACGAACTAAATTCGCAACACTCTCTCTTAATTTAGGGCTAAGCTTGGAAGCCAACGCACTTGCTTTAGACACCAGATCAATCGCCAAATCGTCTAGCTCGTGATTCGACTCCTCTGGAAGCATGGGCTCCATTAGTGAAACATGCTCTATTTTGCAGTTTGATTTTTTTTGGACCATTGTTACATTCCCAGTGCGGATCTTTTTGCGGATCTTACTATCACAAATACCATTGAATTTAATAGCTTTATATTAGTTTATACCCATAATTATACACTAATTTTTGCGGATCATTTTGCGTATTTTGGACTTTTTATAATATCTATGATATCATTTCTGTTATCTTGTCAATTGCAGTCCAAAAAAAAATAGACTCAAGAACCGCAGCATCTACTAGCGTAACAGAGTCTACTGACTATAAAAGATTAGCCCAAGATGTAAGAGACAGATCTGGAGCCATGGGTCTATATCTACATGATCTCAGCACCAACACAGAAATAGAATCTTGGTTTAGACCGGTACCAGATAGATTACCAGACTTAATACGTCAAAGTGGTGAAGCCTATACTGCACTTAATAGCATTCTGGAAGTACTAGATTTATTTGCTGATGCTGTTGAGAAAGCAGAAGTAGGTACAAACGGAGTAAAAATTCAACTTCCCAAACCAAGGATGAGCGAACTCTTAACGGAAAACTTCGGAACTTCTATCGCAAAGATTAATGAATCTATTGATTCACTAGGTAGATATATTAATGAACTAGCCCCATTAATAAGAACACTAGCTGTTAACGCTACGAAAAATGAGAAAAACAGAATAAAAGAAATACCAACCTTTCTAAATAATGGATTAACCGCCCTGAAAGAATTATTGAAAGATCGTCCTTGGAATCAAGAAAGCTAGTCTAGAAAGAAACAGCTTACTTCTTATCTTAGTTTTCATTCATTATGCTAAAATTCTAGGCGCTTGGAAGGAATTACTTTAATCAACATCGTCGGTTTGCTAGGTGGGGCGGCACTTTTACTTTTCGGACTGGACATGATGTCCGGGAACCTCAGCAAGGCTGCCGGCAGTACTCTAAGGGTAGCTCTAGAGAAAGCCACTGAAAACTCCTTTCTCGGTCTAATTATAGGAACCCTAGTCACGGGCATAGTTAACAGCAGCAGTGCCACTACTTCCATACTAGTATCCCTAGTACAGTCTAAATTAATGACCTTTGAACGTAGTTTACCAGTAATGCTGGGAGCTAATATCGGTAGTACTGTTACCGGGCAGATCATGGCTTTTGACGTTACCAAATGGGCAATGGCAATAGTTTTCATCGGATTTATGATCCGCACTTTCGCTCAAAGATCTAAGACTAAGTACTTCGCTCTTATCATTCTCGGTCTAGGATTGCTTTTCCTGGGATTAGATTACATGTCAGCTTCAATGAAAAGTTTCCGTCACTCAGAGTATTTCATCGACCTGATGACTAATTGTGAGAATGTTTGGTTTGGTATTTTAGTTGGAGCCGTATTCACTGCGATCATTCACTCCAGTGGTGCTTTCACAGGTATTACGATTGGACTGGCGATGCAGGGACTAATTACTCTGGAAGCTGCAGTACCATTGATTCTGGGCTCTAATATAGGTACTTGCGTTACAGCATGGATAGCATCTCTAGGCTCGGGATTCTCAGCCAGACGAGTAGCCATGTCGCATATACTTTATAACATTATCGGGGTGCTACTCTTTGCCTTCTGGGTACCAGGGTTCGTGCAGTTAGTTAGATGGCTAACTCCAGATCAGCATGACGTACCGCGCTTAGTTGCTAACGCCCAAACTTATTTCAACATTGCTTCAGCAGTGATTTTTATGCCTTGTCTTGGAGCACTAGGTTGGCTGACCAAGATCTGCGTACCTCAAGGCAAGGAAGAAGAAAAATTTCACTATGTGTTTCCGCGTGTTAGTGATCTCAGAGACACTCCAGAATTGCTTTTTGTACATTCAGCACAAGGGATTAAAGAATACAAGAATGCGGTTAAAGAGATGCTCTGGATAGCTCGCGACTACTTTATAAAAAAAGAAAAAAATAAAATCAACCAGCTCACGAAGCTTAGAGAATACCAACAAGATTTCAGAGCAGATATTTTAGATTTCTTGAGCAGAGTAGGTAAGCTACGACTCTCATACCATGATGTCTCTAGAGTCATCAACCAAGTATCTTTAGTGAACGAGATAGAACACGTAGCTTATAAACTCGAAACGTCACTTGAAACTCTCAACATGAAAGAACCAGACTTCACAGATAAAAGTTACGACGGACTAGAGGATTACTTCAAGCAGACAGTTAAGTGTTTCTCTAAGGCTTGTAATGCTGTGCTTAACGATTCTGCTGGTGAAGCTAATCGCATAGAAGAACACCTAGACTCATTAAAGATGATCGAAGGACAATTGCGCAATAAGTCTGTGCAACTGCTTCATGATGATAAAGATTATGAAGATGAGAAGCAAAACCTATGGGTGCTGGAATTCATCCGCTCTGTCAATGCCACCTCGCGCCGTATAGCTCAAATCATGATAGACAAACAAAAAGTCAAAAAAAGAGCACTGGCTACTTAATTTATCCACCAAATAACCTAGGGTATTTTCTAGATCTGTAGTCTTAATAGCCGTGGTAAGGGTGTTTTGGAAGCAGGGTATAAAAACCTTATGCCGCTTGACCCTCAACAACAAGCACAATTAAAAACTATCGCGACGACTATTTCCACACAAGTAGCCGCTGCTTTAACTAAGCTTTTAAACACACAAGTAACTATCGCATTAACTGATATAGCGGAAGCGAAGACCGAAGGTGCAACAGCAACGGTTGATACTGAAACCGCATTAGCAAGTGCAAGTTTAACTGAATCAAGTTTCGGCACTATCAGTATTCTTAGTACGACAGCAAACGCAGCCGCTATAGCTAACTTGATGTCAGGCTCGTCAGAAGAAAGCGGCAGCCTAGATGCCGATCAAGCAGAAGCTTTTGGTTCTGCTGTTTCACAGAGTTTCAATGATGCATTAGCTCATATAGCAGAATTACAAGATCCTAGTTTCAAAGCAACAGATTTCAATGTACGTATTTTAGACCCTGCTGATCCTGCTTCGCTGAAGATTGAAGATGCTGAGCACGAAAAAACAGCCCTCGTATTCATCTTACAAACGGCATCTGGATTAAATGCCAGCATGGAAGTAGATTTAACAGCAGATTTAATTAATGCATTATTGATGTCGTTTCCGGCAGCCGCTGCAGGCAAGCAAGCTAAAGACCCTAACACTGTAGGCGATATACTTGGTGCAGATTTTGGACAAATAGTAGACTCCCACAATCCTAACGATGTCGACGAAAAGAAAAACTTAAACTTACTAATGGACATACGTCTCGGCTTAATCGTAGAGCTGGGAAGAGCAGAAATGCACCTAAAAGATATACTCAAACTAACCAAAGGTTCAATCATAGAGCTGGACAGACTTTCAGGTGAATCAGTAGATCTATTCGTTAACAATAAGTTGATCGCCAGAGGTGAAGTTGTGGTAATAGATGATAACTTTGGACTTAGGATCACGCAATTGGCAGGAGTTAACAACGGTGCTGATATAGCAATGTTAATGGGTGAAGATGCCTAAGCAAGAATTAATCATAGAGAATCCTTTTGAGGATGAACAGACTTCTATTGAGTATGGCAAGACTGATCCAGTTTATGAGACCAGTGCTAGAGCTGCTGTAGATTTTGTTAATCCATTAAATCATAACGGTGCAGATGGCGTTGTTTTAGATATAGGAGCAGGTACAGGTGTTAGTTCTGAGATAATTCTAAATGCAGGAGTCAAGAATCTCTATCTAATAGACCCTGCTGCTGCAATGCTCAAGCAAGCAAGAGAGAGACTTGGTGATGATCAGGTCAAGTACTTAGAACTCAATGCTGAAGATCTCTTAGACGCTTTTAATAACAATGTAGACATAGCTTATGCACTAAATACTTTTCACTTATTCAAGGATATGAGTAAATTTTTAGCAGCAATAGCCTGTGTACTCAAACCAAATGGTGTGTTTGTTTTCAATATTTCAGCTCCGACTTATGGCTTCAATAATCTATCTGCAGATGAACGCATCACTCTTGAAGCCAATAAAAACTTCTATACTCAACTAAATGAAAAAAATAATAGTGAAATAATCAAATATACTGTTTCACTAATCGATCAAATCCTTGAAAGTAATTTCAATAATATTTATACTAA
The DNA here is from genome assembly GCA_964410425.1 of uncultured Gammaproteobacteria bacterium. Lineage (GTDB taxonomy): Bacteria > Cyanobacteriota > Vampirovibrionia > LMEP-6097 > LMEP-6097 > CAYPGT01. The sequence continues at coordinate 15,443 of CAYPGT010000026.1, read as the reverse complement.
AGAAAAAGTAGAAATGATCTTCTCTGCGGTAGGTATGTCGCTTGAATCTTACAAAGAAATCATGATTACAGTCTCTCCTGACTATCAGCAAAATCTTTGGTCTATGATCGCAAGAAGCTTTATCTCTGATGAGAAGCAAATCAAGGATATGATCAATTCAATTCAGCTTCCTAAAGAATTACATATAAGGCAAGCTATATTTAAGCTAGTCAATGGCTAACTAGATAGATTCACAGATTCAGTGTATTCTTAAAGTATGGAAGGATTGGGTAGTGAAAATCTGGATTTAAGTCTTGGTCGCAGACTATTTGTTATAGTTTTCTTCCTCTTATTCTTATGGTATGTGCTTAACTACTTAGCCACAAAGATCAAATCAGGGGAGATTAAAATCCCTGAATTCCTTAAATCTAAAATCCCTGCCCTTAAAAACCTAGAACGGGATAGTATCGCTGAGCCTTATAAGCTAGAAATCATCCAAAGAAAGATACTCCCAGACGGTTCAGAGCTGCAGGTGCTGGATGTAAATGGTAGGCACGTACTCTTATCAAGGCATCTTCAATCAGGAATCAACTACGTAACAGACCTCAATCATCCCAAACATTAGGTATTACTCATTCCTGTGAGTTTAAGCTTTATTGAAAAATCTAAGAAAATATATCTGATATTATATCCAATGACCGTCCAGGAATTTGATAGTAATACTATGTGAGTTTCTGTATGTGTGCTGGGATAGCTCAGTTGGTAGAGCATCTGACTTGTAATCAGGCGGTCGTGGGTTCAAATCCTATTCCCAGCACCATTTTTAGTTAGACACCCATACTCAACTTAACTAAAAGCATACTTCAAAGCTTGATTAGCACTGCGTTGCAAATTTTTCAAAGAAAAATCCTTGTTATGATAAGCAGATTCACCACGCTCATTGGAAACTCTAAACAACCATCTATTAAGTCCACTAAAAGCAAAACTCAATGGATCTAAAGCACTCTTATACTTACTTAAAACTGTCTCAGCAAGGATATTTGCTAACGCACCAGCCATCTGCGAATAAGCCGAGAGTCCCCAGAACACTCTTCCTGAACTCATATGTCCTGGCTTCATACCCTCAAAAGATTGGCAAAATCCACCAATATCTCTCAAAGCTGCAGCAACAGACCTACCAGATTTGCCAAACATCGACTCCAGTGGTTTAAATAAAACAAATCCTGATAAACAAAAAACTGAAGCTAAGGCACCCATCATGGCTTTTGGTGGTTCTCTTAGTCTCTGTAAAAGTAGCACTGGATTAGCTTTGAAATTATTCCAGGTTTTTTTTGCAGCAAGCCTTAAGTGTTCAATATGCTCACCCCAATTTCTAAAAATGCTTTTTTCATTAATCACATTGGCCGTATGAGCTCCAGTATATAATCCCAAAGCCAGTCCTCGAGCTATATAGAAGTCCTTCATCTGGACAAAGAATGGTGTCACAGTATCGGCAAAATGTCCTAAAGTATTTAAGTAGTCACGATTGGGCAGTAACTTGAAAACATTCTTAAGCGAATTAAGAATCTGAAACGCCTTATTAGAAAGGTCAGCAAAGGAATTGAATTTTTTCTTAAACGAAGATTCTTGAGTTATTCCAAGATTCAGAATAGAAGAAGTAAACAAAGTTATTAAAGAAATAAAACTAACAGTATTAACAGTTGTATTTATTGGTTTACTGGCAGAGAGAGATTTACAAACAGAAAACAATGCATTCCTATCTCGAAAAGTACCAGGTTCAAATACTGATTCTATCGGCAAATTCTCACCAAATCGATGACGTGGAGTTGATATGACTGGTTTACTTGTGGTGGTGGTTATCAAGGATTTTTCCAATACAAAACAAGGCGTTTATGCGCCTTAACAGTCAACAATTATACAATACGTATAGCTGGTATGCTAAACAATCTCCAGTGGCTGCACTGCTGCTCCAATAAGATCCTGATACGTAATCATGTCAAGATCCTTATCCTTAGTTTTTCTCTTCTTAGATTTCTGTTTTTTACTGTATTCAGCTTCAAGATACTCAATAATCTTTCCAGCAACATCTACTCCAGTGGAAGTCTCGATACCTTCTAGTCCAGGAGAAGAATTAACTTCCATTATCAAAGGGCCGCGATTAGAGATGAGCATATCCACACCAGCTAATTCTAATCCCATAGCCTTAGCCGCCTTAACCGCTAGAGCTTTCTCCTTAGCTTTAAGTTGTATAGGTTCAGCATAGCCACCTTGATGTAAATTAGATCTAAACTCACCTTCTGCTCCTTGACGTTTCATGGCAGCAACAACATTACCATTAACAACGATAGCTCTTATATCAGAGCCTCCTGCTTCTTTAATAAATTCTTGCACAAGGATATTAGCCTTAAGTGATGAAAACGCCTCTATAACTGATTTGGCAGCACTTTTAGTTTCTGCTAAAACCACACCTAAACCTTGCGTTCCTTCTAGTAATTTAATTATCAAAGGAGCACCACCGACATGAGTGATCAAACCAGGTATCTCATCTTTCTTAGGAAATCTAGCAAAGGCAGTTTTAGGAATACCAATATTCATCATCGAGAATATTTGCTGACTCTTAAGCTTATCGCGAGATAATTCAATCGCTTGAGCACTGGTACTAGTGATGATCTTTCTCATCTCAAACTGTCTCACCACCGCAGTTCCGAACATAGTAACTGAAGCACCAATCCTCGGAATAATCGCATCGACATCATCTAAATCATGACTGTGGTAATAAACTTTAGGCTTACCCTTCTCCATAACCAAAGCACATTTAGTATGGTCCACAATAATCACTTGATGACCTCTCTTAAGAGCGGCCTCTCTAAGACTATTAGTGGAATAAAGTCCTTTCTTGGTAGACAGTATAGCTATCTTCATTTAAGCGTCTCCTTAACGGGCTTGAGCATAATCATAACCGTTTTCTTAACTTGTTTTTTATATATTTCAGCCACATTAGTCTTAGTAACATCTACCATAAAAGCTTTTTTAATGAACTTTCTGCCTAGGAGAACTGGGTATTTCATTTCAGATCTATCGCTTAAAGAAAACTCTGTTTCTATATCCATACCATATATCCCCACAACAGTTTTGATTATATATCTGGTTTCAGATTCACCATTAGAACTCTTAACCTTCTTTTGCTTAAAATTACTGAATTTGAAAACTTTTTTTCCGTATTGTGAATGACGAGGATCTAAAAGATTAAACTGCAAATATTTAATTTTATCCTTAGTTACTACACTAATATTGTGACAATGCAGAGACGAAGTATAAGCTCCAGTATCAACCTTGGCATCCAAGTTTTCTAACTTCAGCTCTGGTAGATTAATTCGTTCTCTACGCCCTATAAGTAACTTTTCTTTAGCTGGTTTCTTAAGCATTTTACTACTCACTTATTATGCCTCAGTATTCAAGAACTCAATCATCTTTCTTTCACTCCAATAATATCGTCCCTTAAAATCAACAAAACCTACATGTCCACCATCTTTAGTGACTCTCAGTGTTATGTATGGATTGTTCATTGCTTGCATGTATGGATAAAACCTCGAATCTATGAACGGATCGTCCATCGAACTTATCATCATCGTTGGTACTTTCACCTTACTTAAATGCCCGCAAGCACTATGCTGAGTAAGATAGTCCAGGAAACTTATTTTAGTATATGGATAACAAAATTTATTATAAAACTCAGTCGGTCCAGCAATACCAAAAAACTCGAAAATATGGATAGGCTGAGGAAAATACTTGCGACTCCACCATAACCCTTTACACATGACCGCCAAAAATCCCTTCAAATATAATTTATTACCAGGTTTCTTAAACTGTTCCAGAGTTGAAACTAAATGAAGAGTCGGTGAAGTCGCAAAAGCCTTCTTAATGCGAGGATCAACTAGTTCTGATTTATCTGCAAGATACTTCATCACTAAATTACCACCGGTACTATAACCCACAAGAAATATTTGTGAATAATCATACTTCACTAAAATATTGTCAATAACCTGAGACAAATCTTCCTCATCACCAACAGCAAATATATAATGCCTACTAGGAGCTCCGCTGGAGCCGCGATGATTTATGACTACTGCATCCATGCCATTATCATTCAGTATGTTCACAGAGGCAAGTACATAGGGTCTGCGAGAGTCACTCTCAAAACCAGGACAGACTATAGCAAGAGATTTAGACCCTGGCTTAACTGTCGACCAATCTATATCAACAAAGTTACCACCACTGATATCAATTCTTTCTCTTTGGTAAGCGACTTTTCTGCTTGGACGAAATATTTTTGCAAACATAGTCTGCACATGAGGATTCTTAAAAATCCCAGAGGGGATAATATAATCCTGGTCATATTCAATACTATGTAAGTTATCAGCTACAGTCACTTAAACCATTATAGTATAGTGTCAGAGTTGACCGTTAGGTGCAAGTGCTTTACCTGAAATAGTACGAGCTTTCAATGTACCTATAGTCAGCTTACCGTAGTAAACAGCAGTCCCATCTTGGAAGGTGACAGTATACACACCATCCGCAAGTGGCTTAGCTGGTAATGTGAAACGCACTAGATCACCACTATCACCAGCCACAACGCTACCCTTAAGAGTAATCGCTGATTGCATTTTATATGCGCTGGTTCCTGGTGCAAGTAGATACCCTGTGACAGTTTCTGCTGCTATATCAGTCACTCCTGAGTTAGCAGTAGTCATCTCGATAGTCTTAGCATCAAGCTGAGTTATTAATTGAACAGCATCATTTTCTAACTCTACCACTTGAGTATTCACTTCATTATTAGCCAATCCCAAACTGACGTTCACAGACTTACGAGTAATACTAGGATCTACTATCATCGAGACTAAGGCCTTCGCTGTGCTTGCTTTAGCTTTACCAACAAGGTAGACACCCTTACTAGCTGTAAGTCTCTTAGCTTTAGCACTAGTAGCCACTTCTAACGTAGACCTTACTCCTGCTTTATTAGTGCTATCTTCATAACTACTAAGTTTTGCCTTAAGAGATCTAGCCTTGATACGTTGCTGTGGAGGCGGCGGCGGATTACCCCCTTCTTGATTTCCTCCAGATGGTGGCGGTGGCGGTGGATTGCTTGGAGCCTGTCCTCCTCCGCTATTTCCTCCAGATGGTGGCGGCGGTGGCGGATTATTAGAAGATTGCCCTCCACTAGTCCCTGAAGATGGTGG
>CAYPGT010000026.1:0-10127 GCA_964410425.1 uncultured Gammaproteobacteria bacterium | reverse complement strand
GCGGCGGTGGCGGATTATTAGAAGATTGCCCTCCACTAGTCCCTGAAGATGGTGGTGGATTGCTAGAAGATTGTCCTCCACTAGTCCCTGAAGATGGTGGTGGATTGCCTCCACCTGTTGAAGGCTTGTTCGCTCCTCCGTCTGCTGGTGGTGGGTTAGCTCCACCCGTTGAAGGTTTGTTTGCTCCTCCGTCTGCTGGTGGTGGGTTAGCTCCACCCGTTGAAGGTTTGTTTGCTCCTCCGTCTGCTGGTGGTGGGTTAGCTCCACCTGTTGAAGGTTTGTTTGCTCCTCCATCTGTTGGCTGTGTTGGCGGCGGCGGTGGCGGCACATTAAAGAAACTACTTGGATCTACACCTTCAGGTGGCTTACCTCCTACGAATCCCAAATTAGTAGCGATAGCAGGTGGCACAAAAGGTCCACTAGCTCCATCTTTTGGCACTTCAAATTTTCCTGCGAAAGGATCGAAGAATTGAGCATTATCACCCTTAAATGCTGTTAAGTCCGATGGTTTAGGACCCACTTGCTGAGGTACAAAACCTGCTGGCGCAACAAATCCCATAGACTCAGGATTAAATCCTGCTGGCGCTTTGAAGCCATCACCAAATGCAAATCCTTGTGGTGGTGGTTGTATATTCGCACTGCTCATACCAACTCCTTGCGGTGGTGGCACGAATCCTGCCGGTGGTGGAAACGCCATCGCTCCTGCTGGCATTTGTGAACCAGAAGGTACAGGGAATCCTGGTGGCATCATAAATCCACCCTTACTATCTGCTAAAGTAAATCCTGGTCCTGGTTTGAACCCATCAGGTGCCTTAAATGTATCCTGCTGTACCCCACCAAATTTACTTGGATCAAAATCTGAAGGAGCTACCATACCAGGCGGGAATTTAGTTCCAGCCTGTGGTTGCCAACCATCACCAATAATTATTCCTGGCGGCAGTACGGCACCTGAGGGTATGCTAGAACCCTTAGTAATCTCTACACCTTGAGGCATAACCACATTCGGTGGAAACGGATAAGGCGCTTTAGGATTGGTTTGTAGAGGCGGTGTCATAAAACTACCCTTAGGGATGTCTCCAGTAAAGGCTCCCGGGGGTGGACAATCAGCACAAATGTTTTCCAACTTAAAACCTGGAGGCATTTTCTTAACAAGTTCCGGTGGAATTAATCCCATCGTCGGATTACCAACAGCTGGCTCAGCTGGAAGCTCAGGTACACCTTCAAGTGGATTGAAAGAAGCTCCAGCAGCTTCATCAATCATGGCAGCTACCTTAAAGATCTTCTCTGGATCAGCATTGAATGATGATGCCGCATCCATAAAAGCCCCTGGCTGCAAGCTCATAGCCTGAGCCATTCTTGCCATAGTATCAGCAGTAGTTGTATCTGGAGGGACACCCTCTAAAACAGGTGTCAGTCCATCTACAAAAGCTGCTATTTGTTTTACATCTACGTCCTTAGAATCAAAATCTTCTATTGCAGAAGCCATGCCCATAAAAGTATTCACGATAGCAGTTTGAGCTGCATCTACTTTAATCTCAGCTTCAGGATCAGTGATAAAAGCCATCTGTGGAGTACCGGCTCCACTTGGATCTTGAATCATCATCACCAATGGAGTTTCAGGCGAAACACTCGCTGGAATCTCAACATCAAGCACACCATCCTGGAAAGTTCCTGGCTCTCCTATTGGCACTAACTTACCTGTCTCATCAAAAGTTGCTATTAAAACTTCACCCTCTGTGACCGGCTTGTTCTCAATATCTTCAGCTTTGGCTATCCTTATAAAAAAACTATTGCTTAAAACAACTAAACTTACTAAAACCCAAAACTTTCTCAACATCTAAACAAATCTCCTGTGCTTTCGCACAATCTATTGCTATCGGCAATAAAAAATTAATAGAGAATAAGTTTTTTCTAATTTAGCTCAATTTCATAGAAACTACGGGCTTTTTTATAAATTTCAGGGCTCACAAAATCATCCTTTCGGACTAATTGAATAACATTGATACCAGTATCACTAGCAGCTTCTAATTCTTCACTGATATCAGAGAGAAATAATATATTATTCTGTGCTATCCCTTCTATATCTTTATTAATAGCCTGAACAATATTTATGTAAGAGCCTACTTCTCGTTTGGCGCCCACCTTAGTATCAAAGTTACCAGAGAATAAATAATTTAGATCACCAAACTTAGTATGTCCGAATAATAATTTCTGTGCATAAACTGACCCTGAAGAATAAACATAGAGTTTAATTCCTTGCGTATACCATTCCTTCAATTTCTCATAGGCGTCATCGTATATATGTCCATAGAAATCTTGATTCTTATAGCCCTGCTCCCAAATCAATCCCTGTAAGTCTTTCAAGGGTTTGATTTTCATATCTAATTTAATCCAATGCTGCAAAAATTCTATGGCTCGCTGCAAATCTTTCTCGCTTAATGCTGGCATCGACATATCACAAGGTGAATTATCAAACAAAGAAGCTTCATTATTATAGTTCAGAACCTGGTGTATAAGCTTCATCACAAAAGGTTGTTCTAGGTTAGCTTGCAAAAAACTCTCTAAATGCTCACTTGCATATGGAAACAAAACATCCTTCACAAAGCTAATAGAAGAAGTAGTACCTTCGATATCGGTAATGATGGCTTTCGTTGTCATACCTTGAGCGTTGAACGTTCAGCATTGAGCTGATCTAAAACAGGAAACTGCTGCGCTATTTCATCCCCAGTATACTCTGCTATCCAACCTCGTTCATCACCAAAGAAGCGAATACATTTGAAGTTTGGCTTAGTACCCATATCAAACCAATGCTTAGTATGAGCAGGTACTGCAATAAAATCTCCAGCCCCACAAAGAATCTGCACAACTTGCTCTCCGGCATGAATACAAAACAGTCCTTCGCCCTCTATAAAATAACGTACTTCATCATCACTATGAATATGCTCATCCAAGAATTTTCTTCTTAGTTGCTCAATACGTTCTTCAGGAACAGTTGCATTCATACTAATTACATCTACACTAGAAAATCCATACTTGGTCATCACTTCTGCGACCTGCCCAGCATAAGCTCCTAATACTTCTTCCTGACTAGCTTCTAATCCGAGTTGAGACTTAGGCTGCCAACGCTCTATCGCAATATTAATCTTCTTGAGTTCATCTTGAATCTCGGTGAAACTTTCTAGAGTTTTACAAACCTGAGAATTTTTATCAGAGTAGATTTTTACTAACGCCATAATTTCGCCTCAATCTCAAACAAGGTCTCAAAGGCTTCAACATGCCTAAGAGCCTCTCGCTGACTAGTTCCCCAAGTATACAATCCATGTCCTTCAATTAAATAACCATGAATCTCAGGATTGATTTTCATATATTCATTCACTTCCGTTGCAAGTTGTTTGATGTTTTGCGTATTAGAGAAAATAGGGACTGTCTCAATGTGCTTATGAGTTTTAATACCACTCAAAGCCTTAAGCAATTCGTAGTCCTTTAGCTTCAACTCTCTTGCTTCTGCATACAGCTTAGAAATCACCACACTGTTAATTGAATGTATGTGAATAACAGTATTAATCTCGCTTGAAAATTGATACAACTGGGTATGCAACAAGGTTTCAGCAGAAGGTCTCAAGAGCGAATCATTCACAGGATTAGCCTCAAGATCTATTTCAATAAAATCATCATAACTAAGCTGCCCCTTGGCTTGACCTGATACGGTGATGCTAATAATTCCTGTACTCAAATCACGCATAGAAAGATTACCGCTAGTCGCAGGTAGTAAGTTCTTAGCTGCAAGAATCTGCCCAGCTTTAATAATTTGCTCTCTGATCAGCAAATCAGAAGTTTGAGTACCATTAGCCATGACTACTTATTATGACATGTTCGTCAGAATACTACCAGTTTTACCTAGAGTAATACCTAAAAAGCTAATCACTGTCTCATTATTAAAGGATTTTAATAATATAGCAATATATATTAGCAAAAGAAATGTTATTCTTAATAATTAGAAAACAATGACAGTTTCACTCGACAGGCCCCCACAGCAGCCCTTAAGCTCATACAAAGCTGATGCTCCGGCCATGAATGGTCAGGAAGCTATAGATTTCAGCTCTCCAAATACTCCTAAGGATCCCATTCGTCGCAATCGAGTAGCTGGTGAATTTGAGATGCCAGAACTTGATAATTATGATCTTCATGCACCAGCCAAAGCTAAAGTAGAAACTACTCATGCTGAACAAAGTGACTTCAGTAAACTATTTGGAAAAGCGACTTATTGGTTTAACTGGTTAAATATTTTTGGCTGTGGACTATCTGCGTTCACACAAGCCATCAGTAAGAATAAAAAAACCACAGAACGAATGAGCAAGCTTGCAGAAACAGGTGTCAAAGCAGGCATGGGTATTAATGCTGCTTATAATACTTTCAAAGGTTTTGAACAAAAAGAGGTATTTAATGTGGCTGGCTATTTATCAGAGCTTGCGATCGCAGCTTTCTCTAAATATAAAAATACTGGATTATTAAGAGGTATATCATTTGCTCTCTACCAAGTTCCGAAATTCCTCACTTCTATTAAACCTGGTGCTCCGGCAGAAACTTTTTCTGAAAACTTTAAGATGATGATGGATAGAATGGGACCAGCATTGAAGAAGATTGTTGATCCAAATACTTATACAGACTCCAAAAATATTGGATTACTCACTGGAACTTGGGGTGGAATATTCTCAGGAGTGGGTGTAGTAGGCTGGTTAATTACGGGTAGCGAAAAATTTGGTGGCTGGGTGAAAGGAATAGGTGAAATATTACTGGATGTATTCCAAATACTTCCAGTACATAGACGTCACAAACGTACCAACTATGTGAATTCAGGTGTGTCGTTTATAGTTGGTTCACTTCTAGAAATACTCTATAGACAAACACAGAATCCAATATTTAGAGACCTCTATTTCATGGGTAGTTCTATGGGACGCTTATTCATGACCAAGTCAAATGAATTAAGAGAGGATCAATACCCTGAAGGAGGACCTGTCAATGGCAACTCCAGTTCTCTTGCTTATGCAGCAGCTTAACGTAGTTCTGGGCGATTTTACAGCAAGTCTTATATAATGATGAGGTGAGCAGTAGCGCCCTAGAACCTAAGAATCAAGTGAAGAGATCAGATGAAGCTCAATCATTTATAGAAGTACGTGGTGCTAAACAACACAATCTTAAGAACATAGACGTCAAGATCCCCAAGAACCAGCTTGTAGTGATCACTGGAGTTAGTGGTTCTGGTAAAAGTTCTCTGGCTTTTGATACTATCTTCGCTGAAGGACAGCGTCGTTACGTAGAATCTCTCTCAGCTTATGCTAGGCAATTCCTGGGACAACTCGACAAGCCAGATGTAGAAGAGATCAAGGGTCTAAGCCCAGCTATCTCCATTGACCAAAAACAATCATCACACAACCCGAGATCAACAGTAGGGACAGTAACAGAGATCTATGACCACCTAAGACTACTCTACGCTCGCATTGGCACTCAGTATTGCCCAGAATGTGGCGTAAAGGTTCAAGCACAAACCATAGATCAAATCCTAGATCAAATACTTGATCTTAAAGAAGGCACTAAAGCAATCGTAATGGCTCCCTTGGTTCAAGGCAAAAAAGGCGAGCATCAAAACTTGTTCTCTGCCCTAAAAGCCGATGGTTTCATGCGCGTAAGAGTAAACGGAACCATATTCACCTTAGAAGAACAAATCAAAGTAGAAAAGAATAAGAAACATACCATTGAACTTGTTATAGATAGAGTGGTAATTAAAGCTAATGCACGCAGCCGAATTGCTGACAGCGTTTCACTTGCCCTAAACAAAGGTGAAGGCGTAGTTATTATCCACGATCTGGATAACAATAAAGATCAACTTTTCTCCGAACTCATGTCCTGCCCTAATGGTCATGGCAGTTTCCCTGAATTAGATCCTAAGAATTTCAGCTTCAATAGCCCTCACGGCGCCTGTGATACTTGCCATGGTATTGGGGTAGAACAAGAGTTCTCCGAAGATTTAATAGTACCAGTACCAACCTTAAGTCTTGCAGAGGGTGCCATAGCACCTTGGGCTAAAACTAATAATATTTTCTATAAAGCTCTGCTAGAAGGGCTTTCTAAATTACTGCACTTTTCACTAGATACTCCTTATCAAGACTTACCTAACGAAATACGCGAGATTCTTCTTCATGGCTATGAAGATAAACGAGTAACTATTGACTCTAAGAAGTATCCATCGCTTGGTTACGGTAACTATAATATTTATTATGAAGGCGTTATTAGCCAGTTGCAGAGACGCTTCAAGGAATCTGGCTCAGAGAGCTGGAAGGCAGAAGTCGAGCAATACATGGTGGAGAAGAGCTGCCCGACTTGCAACGCCTCTCGACTTAAGCCTGGCTCGCTTTCAGTCAGGATAGCTGATCAAAATATCTCTGAGCTATGTTTACTATCCATAGGCAAAGCTGATGATTTCTTCTCTAAGCTAGAATTATTTCTCAACCCCTACCAAAAACAAATAGCACATCAAATCTTAATCGAAATCCGCGCTCGCCTGAAATTCCTCAAGGATGTAGGATTAGAATATCTAACACTATCCAGATCAGCTAAAACTCTCTCTGGAGGAGAGTTTCAGCGCATCAGATTGGCTTCACAGATAGGCTCATCACTAACAGGAGTGCTTTATGTATTAGACGAGCCTTCTATCGGCTTACACCAAAGAGATAATGATAAATTACTTTCCACTCTAAATCATTTACGTGATATTGGTAACACAGTGCTAGTAGTAGAACATGATGAAGATACCATTCGCAAGGCTGACTACGTAATAGATATAGGACCTCTAGCTGGAGTGCACGGTGGTAAGGTTATCGCCTATGGCTCTGTAGATGATATCACCGCTAATAGAGAGTCCATCACTGGTGATTACTTATCAGGACGTAAGAAGATAGAAGTACCTAAGCTAAGACGCCCGGGTAACGGTCATCATCTAAAACTTAGAGGCGCCAGAAGAAACAATCTTAAGAACCTAGATGTCGATATCCCTCTAGCTAAATTCATTGCAGTGACTGGTGTTAGTGGCTCGGGTAAGAGTTCCCTTATCAATGACCTACTCAGACCAGCTCTCATGCATAATCTAGGTTATAAGGCTGCCTTCCCTCAAGACCTCAAATCCATAGCAGGCTATGAGAACTTAGATAAGGTGATAGTAATAGACCAAAGTCCTATCGGTAGAACTCCACGTTCTAACCCAGCTACCTATGTAGGACTCTTCGATCCTATTAGAGATGTATTCTCTCAAACACTAGAAGCTAAGGCACGCGGCTATCAACCTGGCAGATTTAGCTTTAACGTCAAAGGTGGTCGCTGTGAAGCTTGCGGTGGTGCTGGTGTAGTAGAGATAGAAATGAACTTCTTACCTTCAGTCTACGTTAAATGCGATATCTGTAAGGGCAGAAGATATAATCAAGAAACTCTAGAGGTGAAATTTAAGGGTAAGTCTATCTATAATGTTTTAGAAATGACCGTTGAAGAAGGGTTAGAGTTTTTTGATGCCATTCCTCAAGCCCAAAAGAAGCTGCAAGCACTCAATGATGTAGGCTTAAACTATATCAAGCTTGGACAAGCTGCTACAACGCTCTCTGGTGGCGAAGCTCAGAGGATTAAACTAGCTGCTGAATTATCTCGACGTTCCACGGGTAAGACTATCTACTTATTAGACGAGCCTACTACTGGTTTACACTGGTACGACATTCAACATCTTTTAGATGTACTAGATAGACTTGCTGACTCTGGTAACACTATTCTGGTTATAGAACATAATTTAGATGTGATCAAACACGCTGATCATATTATTGATTTGGGTCCAGAAGGCGGCGATGGTGGTGGTGAGATTATTGCTCAAGGTAACCCAGAGGAAGTAGCGAAGAATAAGGTTTCGTATACTGCGAAGTATTTAAGATAACGAAATATGATGAAGCCTAATTACTTAAAAATAGTTCTTACCATATTGCTTTCTTTTGCAGCAGCTCAAGCTAAGGTGATAAATATCTCTGCTGGTGAGAATAAGGCTATTAAAGGCACTCTTAATGCTAGCTGTCAGTCTAAGTTTAAATTGAAAGTCAAAGAGAAGCTGAAATTAAACTTATTTAGTGATCCATTTATTGGTGATTCCGGAAGCATTCATGAAATTATTACAGACAGTAAAGGGATTAGACATAATGGTCTATCTCCAATATTAGAAGCTGGGACTTATAATATTAATTTATTAAGACGTCAGGATGGTCATCCAGTTTCTTATCCGTATCATTGTAATCCAGAAACTACTGGTAGATTTAAGTTAGATTTGAAATCTACTGGCGTAGAAGCAAATGATGACCATAATTCAAGTGATTTGCAAATTGTGAATTTACAAAAAAATATTACTCAATCTTTAACTGTCAATAATTCTAAATTACCTTATGATCGTGACCATTATCGTTTGATGATACCCAGTAACGGCTTCCTTTTGGTTAGTGGTCTTCGCGAGAACATGTCTGCCGCTATTTCCAATGAAAAACTTGATCCAAACTATTACTACAAAAAGACTTTAGTTTTAGATGGAGGCTACTATAACTTTGTTTTAAACGGTAATTATTTACTTACCATTTCCAAATATACTGTTCTGGCAGATCCAATAGAGCTTAAGTTTAGGTTTGTTCCAGCTTCAGATACTGTGACTCCTCTTCAGGCTGCTACACCAGCGAGCAGGAATGGATTTATAGTCCCAAGCTCCTTATTAAGCGATGACAAACTTATAGATGGAGTTGATTATGCTCAAATCCTAAAAGCAACTCCTCAACAAGGAGGCATTTTATATTATTATTTCTCCGGAGATTTTGATGATTCATCTGAACTTAGTACAAGTCCACACCATTCTGGTTATGATTATAGTCTTTGTTATAACAATTATTTCTGTGATAATTACTCGGTTAATGCCGGGGAAGAGTTGAGTTTCAGAGCCTTAATGGCTAATTCAACTATATCTACGATTAATTCTACCTATACTCTGAATATAGAATTATTCCCTTATTTAAATGATGGAGAAGGTAAATCACTAAATGAGCCTGCTTCTCAAGTAATTAATCTATCTAGCGGTGAAACTCATACAATTAGCGGTACTCTCGATAATTATATAGCTACTACCTCTTATACTCATCAAGAGTTTCTTATTAGAGATACTGATGTATATCAAATTGAGCTTAAGGATAAATCTCAATTGCAAATTCTGAATACAAATGGTAAGGAGCTTCATGGTACTGTTCTTTATGATGCTGCAGGAAATTACTTGGAATCTATTGACAATGATAGGTTTGATCAGCCAGTGTCTTTAAAAGCAGGAATTTACTATTTATTATTAGAAGCCTTTGACATCGCAGAGAATGATAGTGACTATCAAGTAACAATCAATGCTCTAGCACCTCAGCTTAATGTAGTTTCTGGTGAGGTGGAGATTAATCTTAGTCCTCAAATACTAAAGAACATTGATCATTTTGCTAGTCCATGGAAATCATTTATTCAGGGGCAAGGACAGAGTTTACAAGAACTTGTAAAAAATCACAAGCTAAGTTTCTCTGTACAAGGTAGTGTTGATGAGAGAGAGAATATTTCACTTAAAGATACAAGTGGGAAATATAGTTTTAATATTTTTCCTGTATTAAATAGCATTACCGACATAACTAAAAATATTTCACGCGTACGTGATAATTATTTATATGGCAAGAATGCTAGTTCCTCTCATTTTGTAGAGCAGTCGTTTGGTAGTATTAATAAGCTCTATGCAAATTTATCACCATGGTCTATCTATAAAGTTGACGCTAGAAGGGACACTGATAGTCAAATTATTACTGTAGACTTATACTTTGGGGTTTTACAGTGTGCAAATGTCGAAGATTGCGATCAAGGCTATCGCCGTTACTACCCACACATTGTCGACCCAGAATTTCGTAGTTCTGGTCATAATCTAATTGTAAATAAATCACTTCCACATGGACGCTTTAAGCTAAAGATTCAAGAAAACTAGATGAACAAACCCTATACAGTCCTAGAAATTGGCAGTGGCAGCTTTAAGCTACATCAAGAAG
>CAYPGT010000025.1:5436-25816 GCA_964410425.1 uncultured Gammaproteobacteria bacterium | reverse complement strand
GGCGTTAAACGAGACAACTGCAGCAAAAATAATACATTTAGTTCAACAATATTGTACTGCAAACAAACTGCCTCAACCTTCTAGTCCTCCTGATTTTTGTTCTGAAGAAGGAATAAGAGGCTGTTTAGTAAGTTGGGAAGATGGTCTTATAGTCAGACTTAGTCCTGAAGAATTGAGAACAGGAGTACTTCGTGATATTCACGCTGCGGTTCCTGAATCAGACAAACCGTTTAATCTTCAAGATGGTCAGTTTCAACAAACTATCGCAACAGAAGATGGTGAACTCAGAGTTTATATTCCAAACAACAGACAAATTAATGATGATGCTTTAGTTGATTATAACGGAGCATCAAATCAAAAAGTTAGAATGACTGATGCAGTGGCTCGTAATATGTTGGAACCATTTGTACGAGGTACCCCTATAGTAACTGCAATGAAGGATCCAAGGTCACCAGGTAAGGTAGTTTATTTTTCAATTGAAGCTTCCATAATAGATGATCTTGTATATGATAGTGCTACTGACTCTTACATAGCAGGTGCAGAAAGGACAGATTTGAAGAGTGTAGTTGCTTGTCCTGTAACCATTACAGAACTAGAAAACGATGGTGGTGTTTTTAAAGCAGGAGGGTTTTCAAGATGCGTTACAATCACTCCACAAACAGACACCATCGCTATTTACGACCCTCGTCATAGTAGAGTTACAGAAGATTTTGCTGAGTTTGAATTAACGGCTACTAGAGAGAAATGCGAAGGTTTAGCTCCTGCTATTGGATTGATTATCGGTGCAGCTTTCAAGGCTCATATTGGATCTAAATAAAAAGATATAATACTTACATGAAAACTATTGGATTAAAATGTCCAAGCTAATTTTAGAAATAAATACTACTCGCGTCTCATTGAAGTTATAATTGGAATTTTATTTCCTGCCAATATCTCTTGAATAGAGAAGGGTTCATTTAAAATATTTAGAGATTGAATATTGGAATTCTCATCTAAATTAATTCGCACACGAGCTTGTTTATCTTTCATCATAAGATTCATTCTAAAAGGTACAAGAGGATTAGTACCTAGATCTTGGTAGTGTCGAAAATGAGCTTCATCACAAACTGGTAATGATTCAAGGTGCCCTAAATCTTCAGTACTGATTGTATTTGTATCCATTGATTTATATCTAAACTCTATTTCAATGCTCTTCAATCCTAATCCCTCATTAATATTTTGAACCACAGCATTGAGTAAAGGAGCTTCTTCTTGTAATCTTTTTCCTGATAACCGTTCTAAGCTTACTAACTCATCTGCATCTGGCAAAATCGCTCTGAGTCTTTTTGCATCTAGACTATCATCAGGTAATTCAAAAATTCGGTGCTGCTCCATTCCTAAATCTTGAATAGAATGTTTTTCATTTTCCAATAGTAATACTTTGTCATCCGCCATAACAGCTACATAAGCTAATTCGTTTCCAGAATCTTTAGTCATATAAATTGCATAATCTTTTTCAGGTATAAAAGAAATACTGCCATAATCTGATTCACCAGCAGGGAAACGAATTAATTGATCACAGATACTAAATAGCTGTGATTTGTAACCAGAAATCTCCCTATCGTCTGCTTTAGACATGGCTCGTAAAATTTCATTTTTGCTAGGTAGTTTTAATTGAGAATTTTGACTTAAAGCTGCCAATGCATTTGTTGAGCCACACCAAAACACCCTTCTTGCTTGCCTATCTGCAACAGTTCTACTATCTATAAAGTATTGGGTTTTACTAAGCATATTCAGGAATTTGAATGATTATTGGCAGGGATATTATCTTAGCACGTCCTGGGCTTAAAAAAATAGGCCTTTATAATACTTTTTCTTAAAAACCCTGTAAACCTGTAGGTTTGCTGAGTAAACTATGGACTTACCAGCCCAAATAAATACCAGTAAAATATGGATTTCCATTCCAATATTTTATGGTATATTGAAAGTAGTGGATTATAAACCAAGATTAATTGAGCAAAAAATCAAAGACTATTTTGAAGTATTTTCAGTAGTATCGATCATAGGGCCTCGTCAGTGTGGCAAATCTACTTTACTTGAACATTATTCACAAAAAGATAAATCTAAATGGCAATATTTCAATCTCGATCTAAGAACTACTAGAGCTAAAGTAGAGTCGGATCCTGATCTTTTTGTTCGGGATTTTGATTCGAATGTAATTATTGATGAAGCTCAAAAAGTACCAGATCTTTTCCATGCACTTAAATCTTTAGTAGATAGAAAATTTCCACACAAAATTCTACTCTCAGGTTCAACTAATTTCTTAATGCTCGAATCAATTTCAGAGTCTATGTCTGGAAGAATTGGGATTTTAGAAATGTTGCCTTTTTCACTATCTGAAAATTTAAAAATTAAATCAAATAATCTCGTAAGCTTATTTATTGAATCCCAAGATGCCAATATTTTATTCAAGAAACTTCATAAACTAAAAACCATAGAAGAAAAGAAGATTTTTGATTTTATTCTTAAAGGTGGTTTCCCAAAAATTCACGAACTTAAGTCAGCAGAAGCTATTGATATCTGGTTCCAAAATTATCTAACTACTTATATTGATAAAGATGTACGTGATATCGCTAATATTAATGATCTAGAGAGCTTTCAACACATTTACAAGTTGCTTGCTTATCAAACCGCTAACTTACTCAACTTCTCCAATATATCTAGTGACATAGGTCTAGATGTTAAAACTGTAAAAAAATTCTTTTCAATTCTTGAAATAACTTATCATTATAAAAAACTATTCTCATTCAGGGAAAATTTCAAAGATAAAGTTACTAAATCACCAAAGGTTTTTAGCATCGACACCGGAATGTTGAATCATCTACTCAACAATAATACTAAAGATGAAATGATGAATTCTGGTCATTGGAGTCATATTTTGGAGACTTGGATTTTCTCTGAATTACATAAGCAGGTGAATAATTCAAAGCAAGATCTATATTTTTATCGTACTCGCAATGATTCTGAAATTGACTTTATACTGCAACAAGGTAAAAAATTAATTCCCATTGAAGTTAAATCAGGATCTCAAATAAAACCAATGCAGCTTCGTGGTATAAAAACCTTTATTGATGATTATTCCAAGAAATTTGAAATACCTTATGCAATTGTTTTTCATCGTAGCGATGAAATATCCTGGCTTGGTGAAAATATCATAGGTATTCCTGTTCAATTAAGCTACTAACTTCAGGTCCTCCCTAACTTATTAAAATTAAGTTTTGGTGAGGATGAACTCGCTATAATTAAGCTCACATGTTCTTCAAAAATCATAAGTTTAGCGACAAAGAGAAACAACTTCTATATATTTGCCTGACAGCAATAGTCTGCACATTCTTGATTGCAGGTGCGCTCGGTAATATAAAGAAGCAAGATCGTTATGTTTCGGTTAGAGGACTATCTGAACGTGAAGTAGTAGCTGACCAAGCTCTCTGGCCTGTTAAAGCAAGTGCTGCAGCTAATTCGCTTAGTGAAATTTATACTCAAATCGATAATTCACAAAAATCAATAATAAGTTTTCTTCAAACTAAGGGATTCACTAATGGTGAGATCATGATTAGTCAGCCTCAAGTCAGCGACAGGCAAGCCCAGCTTTATTACGAAAACAATAACGCTAACAACCAAAGGTATATCGCCGAGATTAGCGTACTACTTAAAACTAATAAAATAGATCAAGTAAAGAAAGCGTCTCAAGAGATCAGTGAACTAGTGGGTAAGGGAGTAACCCTAACTCCTACCAATGTAGAGTATGTCTACACTAAACTTAATGAGATTAAGCCAGAGATGATTGAAGAGGCTACTAAAGAAGCTCGCAAAGCCGCTGATAAATTTGCGAAGAATTCTGGTAGCTGGATTGGTGGTATTAAGTACGCTTACCAAGGGCTTTTTAGCATTGAGCCGGTACATGAATAT
The DNA here is from genome assembly GCA_964410425.1 of uncultured Gammaproteobacteria bacterium. GTDB lineage: Bacteria > Cyanobacteriota > Vampirovibrionia > LMEP-6097 > LMEP-6097 > CAYPGT01. The sequence continues at coordinate 21,868 of CAYPGT010000025.1, read as the reverse complement.
ACTCAAGATCGCAAGAATGTCAGAGTAGTTACTGATATTGAATACTATCTAAGGTAGAAAGCTCAACTTTGAACATACCAATCAACGACTTTCCACCAATCTTGATTACCCAACTCAGATGCCATCTCTAATTTAGACTGGGCGTTTGTCTTGCCAACACAATAGACACCAGCCTGGCAAAGATTCCCTATCATTTCAACTAAATGTTCTTGAGCTAAATTATCTCCAGGAAATAATTTAGGCATATAAACATGAATCATATTTTGTAAAATAGCATTAAAGCTGAAGAGACTTGGCCAAGTAATCATCTCTGCCCTAGTTCTATCTCTAAGCTTACTTAATTCATCAGGATGGATTCCTTTCTTAGATTCTCTTGCAACAACATCTCTTAAAATACATGCTGTACCAACCAGCCCGCCGATTGCTTTTCCTGAACTAGCATTAAGCATTAAACCCGAGGCTAAGCTCATCGCAAAAATCAATAAATCAATCGCTGATCTCCTGAGATTGAGTTCTTGGGTGGAAATTCCATCAATACTTATATTGTCTTTTATAAGATCTGCCCTTCGTTCACAGAGCTTACTAAGCAATCTAAGTAGGGGAATATTCTTTGGATCATTTTTATATTTAGATGGATCACTATTCAATTCAGCTCTAACGGCGTCACGAAGTTCGCCCAGAACTGGGTTTCGAAGATATTTAACTTCACCAACAATAGTATAGTAGCTAAACATACTTGCAAACCTAGATTGCATTTGCGGAGAAGCAGTGAAGGCTGTTGCTAAAAAATTAGCAGGGTATCTAGATAGTATTGCTCCTAATTGCACAACCAAACCTGCCCAGGGTCTGCTATAAGCATCGGCATTATCATAACGAAGCGCATCTTCAGAACTATGGGAATCTTGCATATGCTTGACAAAATTATTAGCAATTAAAACCTTAGCTTCATAAAACTCAGCCGCTATAGCTGGGAGTGATGAGCTGAGAGTAGGATTAACCCAGTGCATCGCACGATTAGATAAGGGGAGATTATTTACTGGAGTTTCAGCGACTGCAGTGTCGATCGCAGCTGCTTTGGTTTTATGACCAGCAATCACAGCAAGACCAAGAAGTGGCATCATTCGTAAAAAATCTCTTCTAGCTATAGAGGGATTTAGCATCAAATAAACGTTAGCACATTATCTAGATAATCACTATTATTTTAATCGCGTGGTATTATTTAGCTTGTGAGAATTGCCGAAATTCAAAAACTTACAAATCAAAGCCGTATCGTAACTCGACACGAGCAATTATCGCATGAAGAGTTATTTGCATACTTAAATGCCTTAGTGACCAAGTTTGAAACTGCGAAAAGAAATATGTTCAATGATGAAACAATTGATTTTCAAGAACCATTAAAAAGTGCAACTAGTGATTTATGCGTGACAAGCACAACAAGTGATATCACAGAATCAACTCATGCAGGAGCTGATTTTAACTTGCTTACAAATTTTAACTTAGTAGATTTCGCAGCTTTTTTAGATACAGTAATTAAAACAGTCGCCAATAAAGCTACCAGTTCAACAACCATTGCTAATCTCGCTGCAAGAAATATTTTCAGAACTCATATCAATCAACAGATTTCAAATAGATTAAAGCAGATGTTCCTTGAAGATCACCTCCAGCCTTGGACTACGAATTACATAGATTCTCTTTCTAACTCACAGATTGGTCTTGAAGCTCAAGAACTATATGACACAATGTCTGATCCTAGAAGAGAGCATTTTTATATCTTTGACATAGACGGGACTCTGAAACAAGCTGAACCAAATTGTTCAACACATGCAGTTCCCAATATTACTGATCAGGTTAAACTAGATTTGATTAATCTTAGTAGAAGACCTAACACAAAAGTCCTGATGCTAACTTCAAGAAGTGTCGAGGAAGTTCAAGAATCTAATGTACCTCACAAAGAGATTCCAGTGATTACCGGTTGTGGTTTAGAAGTCATCAACGGTGAACGCATAGTTTTAGTTGAGAATAAGTTAGCAGAGGAGACTAGAAAATTTACTGAACATCTATACAGCCTGTTAGACAATCTCAATATAGATAGAACCAGTTATAGCGTAAGACAATATATGGGTTCTATTTATATTCATTTTATAGAAAATAATTTTACTGCCGAGAAACTCAATGTCATGAAAGTCTTAAAAATATTAATGCCAGATTCTGCTTCTGACTGGTCATTTGATGATAGAGGTAGTAGATTTATCTACTTTAATAACTCTAAATTTAAGCACGATAAGGATGCAGCGCTAAGACAAATTCTTAGAGAACACAAAAGCACAATAAATGAGAGAACCAATATCTATATTCTAGGTGATGCGGATTCTGATTATAAAGCAATGGAAGCTCTTAAGAGAGCAAGCTTACCAGAAGGTGCAAGAGCTATCAATATTGCGATAGGTGATAAGCTGGCTGATAAAAATAAATATCCTGCTGTCGATGACAGATTAAGTTCTCATCATGTAGTTAGTGATTTATTGAATCTTCTTAGTGTCAAGAGTTAGATGGTCAAAAATATTTTTTTTCTATAAGCAGGAGCAGTTCTGGTGGTTATAACTTTGCAATGAGAGGCCCTACAAACTCTTTTAGTAGAAGTGCTCCAAATATACAAGCTAATGAAGCTATCTTTGCTCAATATATAAGATGCTTTTTAGGTCTATCAGATACAACTGTTCCATAATGACGATAGTTAGAACTGCCTTAAATTAATTATTTTGAAAAGTAAACTGTGGAGACGCAGCCATGAGCTTTCTAAGTCACTGACTTATTTAAATACGCAAGTTCATTCCTTAATTGATCCTCAGGTTTAGCGCAGAGAAGTGAATTTAAAGAAGTAACTTGAGCTCTTTGATCACTCGTTCCCAATATAGTTTCTAGCAGTTTCGTCACATTCGGAGGAGTAGTTTGCGCCTGAAAGCCTCCCAATGCTGTAGTTAAAAACCTAGAAATCAAACTAGCATCTTGAGTGCCGAGTTTTTCCCATATAGTTCTTAAAACTCCATATTGTTTTCTTGCAATGTCTTCCAAATATCCAAGTTTATTCTTAAAATCCTCTCTCTTCATTAATGTTATAAGGAATGATCTTAATGCCTGAGCTGAATTAGAAGGCATTTTATTAGGCTCAGAAGCTCTGGCAATATCCTCAGCAACATTAGTAGACAACGCAATAATGTCGTAATCTAACTTTTGTGGATCAAGCTACTCCACAAATGCACTAGTTTCATAACCGTTGCAATGGAAATCTATTTGTCCTTTAGCAGGCGTAAAACGATTTGCTAATTCAGTAGGGTTAGAAATCTTGATAGCTTCGGCCATACTATTTAATTTAACATAAGCAGAATACTAATTTCAAGGTGTATTACATACTAAGCCATTATCACTCCTCTTTTCTATAATTTATTTAGTAGAATCTATGCTTGATGCATATCGCATTCATTACTTCTAAAGAAGCTAAGCTGGCACATTACTTCCCAACGAAAGCTGAGCCAGATCTCATACCCATTGAGCCTCCCTTCACACCTGATGACCAGCTTGTTGTCAATGCGTTAAGGAATATGGGAGTGAGTGTTCATCCTCTAATTTGGGGAAAAGAAGATATTGATCAATTAAAAAGCTTTGATTTATTAGTTATGCGTTCTCCATGGGACTACATGGATACACTAGAAAGTAAAAAACTCTTCATAGAATGGTTAAACTTTTTAAAAGAAAACGATATTAGAGTTGAAAACAACATTGATTTTATGCTTTGGCTAATCAATAAAAAATATTTGAAAGACATTGAGAATGAAGGCGTGAAAATTATCCCCACAAAAGTTATTGAACTTAATCAAATAGTATCTTTAGAAAAAGAATTTATAGATTTAGGTCCACTAGTAATTAAACCTAGCTGTTCAGCTTCAGGACAGGGTTTACACTGTATTCAAACGCGTGCAAGAGCTAAGGACTTTCAAGAAGAGTTCGACTTAGTTATTTCTAAAGAATCTCATTTAATACAACCCCTAATTGAAGCGATTAAAACTCATGGTGAATGGTCTTTAATTTTTATTGATGGTAACTATAGTCATGCCGTTCATAAAACAACTGCCGAGAATAGTATTTTATCTCATACCGAATATGGTGGTAGTTTGAATTTCAGAGAAGCTCCAACTGATTTAATTAGCTACGCTGAAAATATTTTGCCAAAAATTTCAGAAGCATTTCGAATCAAATCAGGCATTGAGAATACTTATATCCCTCTTTATTTAAGATGTGATTTTATAGAAGATAAGGGACAATATTTACTATCAGAATGCGAAGGTGTAGAACCTGAATTATTTTTCCGCTCCAAACCACAAGCAGCACAAACCTTTGCAAGAAGCTTAGTAGCTAAGTTTTAAGTTGTTACAGTTTTATTTTTCTATTTAACTTAAATTCTACGGAGTCGCCATCTGCAGCTGGAGCAGCTCTCTGCACTTCTCTGACTGTCTCTTTAACAACGGTTGGCTCATTCGTATTTTTTTTATCCACGATCAAATAAATGCCAACCATAACCAAAACTGTTAATAGGGCGATAATAATTCCATTACTATTCATAAAAGATTCCTCTAGTGTTAATTAACACTATTACTCAAAACCATCTTTAATTTCACACGAAATCAATCTCAAATCAAAAGTTATTCTATAAGTCATTATACTACTTAAAGTTTTTTAATACCCAGAACTTTGCAAGTATCTATTATGACCATTATGTCAGCAACAATAAGATCACTACGGTGCAATCACATACTCAGCATAAAGCACCAGCTTCCCAGCAGTAAGCGCTTCTCCAGCCAATACCATTTGAATATTACGAGTAGTGGTGGTCTTCTCCGAAGCATTGATTATCAAGCCGTTTTGAATAGTGCTATGCAGACCAAGAGCCCATGGAGTAGAAGAATCAGATATAGCAATCGGAGCTAAGATTCCATTAGCATCATCAGTAGGAATACTAAACGCAATAGTAGAAGCACCTGATGCTGACGTGAGAGCCGTGAGTACTTCATACCAAGCGCGTATGACGCGTGCCTTAGCTGGTAATACAGCATTACGCAAATTAATACTACCTACAGTACCACCATCAGTAGCAAAGCTATATTCGCCACGCAGAGTTCCAGCTATAAATCCAGATGTAGGTAGAGTAACACTAACTGCACCGTTACCACTATTCAGAAGAATACTCTTAGTACCAGCCACAGAAAGGGTTGTGTTGCCATTACTGATACTAGCAGCCTGCACCTTTCCTGCACCTGTAGCGATAACGTGACTGTTCCAAGACAAGCCACCATTAGTTCCAGTAGTAAGCGCAATACCATTCAGAGTAATTTTCTTAGATTGTAATGCACCTGTATTGTCGGCAATTTTCTTATTATTCCAGAGTAAAGTACCATTGGCATCTCCATTCAGGATAGTATTCTTAAAAGTAACCTTATCGGTTATAACATTGGTTACATTGATATCATCATCTGGTGGATCGGGATCAGGAGAACTAAGATCTGGTGTATTAAAAATCACCAGAGGAAAATCATCAGGCTCATCATCTGTCACGTCTCCGCCGGTAACCCTTAAAATCAAAGTCTTAGTGGAACTAACTGCAGGTGCTGTGAACTTAAACTTAGCTGGGGCAAGAGTCAGCGCAAGATCTGCTCCAAACTGCTGAGCGTTGCCATCGATTAAAATTGCCTTAGTAGGATTAGCAGCAGAATTAAACTTCAAACCACCTAGTACAACCGTATTACCTTCAAAAACAAAATTTGAAGAGATCTTAGTAACCTTGGCACTAGCTATCCCAGAGCTGGTTATAAGTAGTAAAAACAACAATATACGAAGCATCATTAAATAATATACCATGACATATATTATTCGCATATATAAGTGTTAAGGGCTTATACTTCTTCTAAAAAATCAATTCCACAACTTCTGCAGGGCTTCACTAGCGTGGTTCAAAGCTTGATCAACGGCATCTTTTGCTACTTGCCCCAAAGCGCCAACTATATCTGGTCTGATTTGTGGCTTGTCAGTACGGCCTGTGATCTTCAGCGGGATAGTACCACCTGGCAGTGCTTGCCCAACTTGTAGAGGAATAATTCTATCAAATCCATGCACAAACATACTTAAGTCCATCTGATTATCAAAGCCTATAGAACCTTGTCCAGTTGCTGAAAATAGTTTATTAGAAAGTAGGATATTAGAGAAGTAAACTTTCTGGTCACGAATACTAAAATTACCACTGAGTTTATCAAAATTATCACCTTGACTTGCTTTGTTTGCATCTGTAGTTGCCTTAAATTCATTTATGATTGGTTCAATTAAGTTAATGAACTTAAACTGACCTTGATAGAGATTAAAACTTCCTTGTCCACTAATGTTTGTTAATGGATCTACCTTATCACTTGCACTGAAGTTAACTTGGAATCCTGGGATTTCTACTTCCGCCAAGACCTGGTCAGTATCAGCGTTTAAGCAGGCTAAAGTTCTGCTCAGCACTCCTCTGGATAAAGCACCACGGAGCTGTATACTAGAAATCTCTGTATTCATGTCGGTATCTATGACGCCAGCACCATTCAGTTTACTATTACCCAAATTCAACAGAGCATTACTAATAATTATATGTGGATTCTTCTGCTTACTAGGTATATAAGGAACACAGATGAAATCTAATCCACCACTACAACCAGAAGTCGCTCTATGACCCAAATACATTTTCTCCGCTAGAACATGCCCATCTAAACAATAATCAGGTTGATAGGCATTTTTTCTAATGTTATATATTTCAATATTCTCAAGATTAATAGTAGATTCACCTTCACCAATAGCTAAAAGCTTAAGAGTTATTTTTTTCTGATCCTTCCCAAACAGTTTGGATAGATTAAAATTCATACCCCTAACTTTAATTGGCATCTTGAAATCCTTAGTTAACTGGAAAGAAATAATCTGATCTTTGACATAAACAAAAAATACTACAGCTAATATAGCAGCCACTACGATAGTAATTAAAACTGCTCCCATTTTATTTAAACGCATAGTCAAAATTTAGCACGATTGATATTTAAACATGCTATAATGAAGTTATCGAGAGATACAGAGCAATCAACCATTCAGTTAATAGCTGAGGGCATTGCTATGAGGAGAACAAAATGACAACCACAATGAAACAATCTAAGACGGCAACAGAATTAAAAAATTGTCTAGCTGACACTTACGCTCTTTTACTAAAAACACAAAACTATCACTGGAACGTAACCGGTCCTAATTTCTTCAGTCTGCACACATTATTTGAAGGACAATATAATGAATTGTTTCTAGCAGTAGATGAGCTAGCCGAAAGAGTGAGAGCTCTAGGGGAGAAAGCACCAGCATCATTCTCTGAATTCTCTAATCTAACTAATATAAGCGAAGGTGATAGCAGTCTAGATTCTAGTGCCATGATTATGGATCTCTATAACAGTAACGAAATGATAATTGAAACTCTTATTAAGCTGAGGGAGACAGCCGCTAAGGAAGAAGATTGTGAAACTGAAGATATCGTTATAGCTAGAATTAAGGCTCATCAAAAAAGTGCTTGGATGTTGAAATCAAGTAAGTAACTTGCTTCTTAGCACAACCATATTCTTGTCATTGCTATATATTATTTCCATAGAAAATAATTCGGCAAGCTTGTTAAAAGTTTGCATTGAGTAGAAAGCGATGTGAGTTGTATCATCTTTATAACGCCAAGCTTTGAAGTTTTCATAACTGCAAGCCAAGCTAGTCATAATGGCAAGGTAGCCTCTAGGCTTAAGAATACTAGTAATAAATTCAAACTCCTTAACGGGATCTTGGAAATGTTCAAAGGTTTCAGTAGAGACAACTAAATCATAATGAGACTTCTTCGTTGCATCCCAGGGCATGTAATAAGGATCATAAATGTCAACATCATAATGCTCCTCACTAAGCAATTTAGCCAAGACAGGATTAGGACCAGATCCATAATCGAGTACGCTAGTCACAGAATATGGTTTAACAGCAGTCTTGACAAAGTCTTGTAATAATTTCAAATATCCAGAATTATCTATAGAGTTTTCATGTAAATCGTAACGAGCCTTCTCTTCGTCTCTGCTTAATAAAAACTTTGGATCCAAACTAATGAATCCACAAGCATCACAATGATAGAAAATACGAGAATTCCTTAGAGTAGTTAACTTCCCAATTAAAGCTTTACAGATTTTACAGTTGAGATTTTCCACAAGAAGTATTGTAGGTGATAGTTTACAAAACTTAAACAATTTTTAAAGGGTAAATTATAAACCTTGGACTTATAATCATCCTTGAAATGGCCTATTGAAGGTCATCAAAAAAAAGGAAAAAACATGAGAAATTTATTAAACCTAACTCTAGTTGTAGCTTTTGCATTCACAATGACAGCTGTCAACGCTAATCCAGCAGCGACACCTACTGAATCTAAAGCTCCACAAACTAAATCAGAGCAACCTAAAGCTAAAAAAGCTAACGCTGAAAGTTCTGCAGAAAAGCACCAACCAGCAGCAGCTCAAAAAGCTCCTCAAACTAAATAGTTGAATATTATCAGATATTCACTCAACAAAAGCAGCTCAATGAGCTGCTTTTGTCTTTGGGGTAGATAATAGACATTAAGGGAATTCTTAAATATTAGAAGATTCGCATATAGCCAGTTGCCTAAATTTCAGCGAAGGTTCAAAATGTTTATGTATGAACGACATCCTAACAAACATAGCAAATAATTTTCTGCATCCACCAGTTCTGTTTTTTATTCTGGGTCTAATCGCAGTTATGGTTAAGTCCGATTTGGAGATACCTCCAACCATTGGTAAATTCCTTGCCCTGTACTTATTGTTCGACATTGGTCTTAAGGGAGGTGAAGAACTGTTTCATAGTGGGTTTAGCCCCTTAGTAATTCAGGTGATGACCGTCTGTATTTTACTTTCATTTTCCATACCTTTCATCTGCTATCAAATCTTAAAAATCAAACTAGATACTTTCAACGCAGGTGCCATTGCAGCAGCCTATGGCTCCATTAGCGCAGTTACTTTTATTACGGCATCTTCATTTCTTGATACACACAAAGTACCCTTTGCTGGTTTCATGGTAGCTGGTATGGCACTAATGGAGTCTCCTGCGATAATCTCTGGACTACTCATTATCAAGTCTAGAATCAAAGATGCGAACGGAAAAAAACAACACTCTATGACTAGCGTCCTTCATGAAGCTTTCACCAATGCTTCTGTGTTTCTTTTAATTGGTAGTTTAATCATCGGTTATATTTCCGGTTCGGCAGGAGAAGCTGAACTCAAACCATTTATCAGTGATATTTTCAAAGGCATGCTTTCCCTATACATGCTAGATATGGGAATCATTGCAGGTAGTAAGATCTCTAGCCTCAAGCAATCAGGCTGGTTCCTGAGTGCTTTTGCCTTACTATATCCCGTCTGTGCATCTATTCTAGGGATGACGCTCGCGAAATTTTTAGGCTTAGAAGTTGGCAACGCCCTCCTGCTAACAATACTTGCAGCAAGTGCTTCTTATATAGCTGTACCTGCCGCCATGAGGCTTGCAGTACCTGAAGCTAATCTTAGTTTGCTGCTACCAATGAGTCTGGGGATAACCTTTAGTTTCAATGTTATTTTTGGTATACCTCTCTATTATTCAATTATTAATAAGTTTTGGTAGGTTAAAAATAGAAGGATAAAATGATGAAAAAAGTAGAATTAGTGTTTCCCAGAAGTCTCTCAGATAGTTTAATTAAAATCTTGAGTGAGCAAAACATACCTGGTTATACCATACTAGAAGTACATAGCAATTATGGAGCGGGGCATGGTAACTCATTAGACGTAAGATTCTCTAGTTCGCAGTATAATCTTTATCTCTTTTCAGTGTGTGAAGATGCTATAGCAAGAGATTTAATAGCTGCAGTGTCTGAATCAATTAAAGAAGTAGGTGGATTAATTCTTAGCTCTGACGTGCAAGCACATTAAAGCTCAAGTATTTAAGACAATAATAGGACATTTGGCATGTTGGATCATGTATTCAATTCTTGATCCAAGAAACAGCCTCTCTGAACCAGATTTAACACTAGTACCAAGAATTATCAAATCTGATTTTTCTCTTTCAGCAACTCTTAATATAGTTGATTCCACATCGTCACCGCTTTCGATTATATCCTTGACAGGGACATTGTATATTAGTGCCAGCTGCTTAATAGCATTCATCGCATTAACTGCAACTTCTGTTTGCCTATCAAAAGCGTACTGGTTAACATTCTGTGACCAATTAGAGTTAGTTCCAGTCAAGACGCTCAACAGTGTCACCTCGCTAGAGTCTTGAGCAATAATAAACCCAAGTTCTGCTGCGTACTTGGTATCAGTAGAATTGCTTACCGCAACTAAAATATTATGAGGTTGCCATTCCCGGTCTAAATGATTAGCGTAAGCCAGAATCGTTAGACAAGGTGACATGCGAACTACGTCACTGATAATGGTAGAGAAGAAGTCTAATGATTGCTCTTGATTCGTCGATCCTAAAATCATCAAATCATACCCCTTCTCAGCTTCATCTAAAATAGCAGAAGATATCTCAGAACTCTTACTCTTAGCTATCTTAAGCACTGGCTCAAGGTTCCAATGATTTTCATTTATCAAGCTCAGGGTTTTTTTACCATCAGACTTCTCACTAATGAGCGGATTAACATGCAATATAGTAAGTGATAATTTTCTCTTGCTTGCAATTCTCTCCAGAATTTTGAATCTAATAATCTGCCAATCTGTTAATCCGCTATCTTTAGGTTCTCGCATCGGCAGTAAAACTCGATGTATCTTAGCTATAGGACTCTCTCCAAGCAACTTCTCCTCTTCAAGACGTTTTAATTCTTCATCTACTGGCTCTATATGCTTGAGAATTAATTGTAATAGAGATGGAGCCATTAGCGAAGTAGTTAACGCCATAATAACAATAATAGAAAACATCTCCTGAGATAAAATTCCAGCAGACAGACCAATAGTAGCTACTATAATCTCCATCGCACCTCTGGCATTCAGTGCCGCACCAAAACCTAGGGCAGTCCAGTGATCCTTGTGTCCTATAAATCTTGCTCCAAGATAGGCACCTACTATCTTGCCAAAACACGCAACACCAATAACTGCAATCATAATCATCAAATAATCAAAAGTCATAAGATTATAGATGTTAACTTTCAAGCCAGCGATAGCAAAGAACACTGGCGAAAAAATTGCCATGGCAATACTTTGTAATTTAGTTTTCACTTCATAATGAAAACGAGGGATCTCACCAATAATAATTCCAACTATAAACACTCCCAGTAAAGGTTCAAAAGATAGGGACTTACTAAGGGAACCCCAGAGGAAGGCTAAACCAACTATTAAAGTTAAAAACTTATCCTGCGATTTCACTTCATCTTGTACAAAGTTAAACACTGTCTCTATGCACCATTTACCGATGGTAAAACTAAAGATGATAAATCCAGAAATAACCATTAATGGGGTCATAATTGACATTAAGCCAATCTTCTGCCCGCTTGCCATCCCTGTTACCAAAGACAACAAGATCCAACCAACAGTATCATCTATCATTCCTGCTGCAATGATGCTTTGTCCTAAATCGCGTCGCATCAGATTCATATCAATTAAAACTCTTGATATCACGGGTATAGCAGATATAGACATAGCAGTAGCAAGAAATAAAGTGAATACTAATCTACGATTAGGATCTGCAAGTAAATAATCAGGAATAAAATACTGTCCAAGGATAAACCCAGAAATGAAGGGTAAAAATATACCGCCAAGAGCAGTACCCAAAGTAAACCTAGCTAATCTCCTGATTAACGGGAGATCCGTTTCAAGCCCGGTGATTAGCAGCAAAAACATTGCACCAAAGAGACCAACAACTTCCAGTAAATGTCCCTGTATTTTAGTAGCAGGTAACGCGAACCCTATCAACTGCGGGAAAATTCTTCCAAGAAAAGATGGACCCCAAAAAACACCAGCTAAAATTTCACCGATTACCGAAGGCTGCCCAAATCTCTGAAAAATCTCACCAAAAATTCTTGCTGTAAACAGTAGCACACTAACCTGAGTAATTAGTCCCAAAATATCTTGATAGGGCGCTGCGACAAAAACTGGCATATGAAAACTCCTTCCCTTTTTTAGAACAACTTCTTCCAAAGAGAAGAAAATTTCTTCGCATGGCTTCTACGTCTTAAGTGCTTGGTATTAATACAACTAGCAGGTTGCAATATCGTAATATTATGATAATTAGCTAATCGTTTTCTTAATTGATCCATATCACTGCAATTAATAGTTCTATTCAAACGCAAATCAATTAAGGCTTTAAGGTTTGGACTAACACCAGTACTATTCTGAATAGAAGCAAGCCTCGGTAAAGCTTCCTCGGTGATTACAGCGAAAAGTGTATTAACTCCAACTTTAATCAAATTATCTTCTAGCAGAAGTTTTTTAGGTAGCAGGCTAGAAAGTGGGCTCAAATCTTCTATCTTATTCTTGTTTAGATTTATTTCTTCAGCCTTGCTGAGCCTGGTTAAAGGAGCCAAGTCTGTAACTTTATTATAAGACAAATCAAGTCTCTTCAATGCTCTACAAAATTGCAAGGCATCAATATTACCAATGTGATTATCACTTAAATTCAGCGTCTCAAGCTTGCTAAGTTTCTGAAAATAATCTGTTGATCTAAGAGAATTAGATTTAAGATTTAAGTCTGTAAGGTTTATCAAACGTTCAAGGAATGACGTATTAGAGATATTATTATTTCCTAGAGCCAAGTATCTCAAGTTAGTTAAATGTGATATTACTGACGCATTAATAATATCGTTATTAGATAAATCTAAATAACGTAAGCTACTAAGAGAAATAAGATCATTTATTGTTACAATGTTTGACTTTTTAAGAGTTAAGTATTCTAAGTCTTTCAAATATCCCAATTCATCTAAGGATCCCAGTTCTCCATTGGATAGATTGAGATACTTAAGATTCTTAAATTGACTTATGCCCGTCAAATTCTTTATATGCAAAACCTCCCCTTGAGAGCTTACGCTTGATTGACATTCTAAAGTATCCAATTCGTGAGCAAACTCAATGTGGTTGGTTTTAGCATATTGAAGAATACAAGCCCTAAGTTGCAAATCTTCAATATTACTTAAAACTTCAGTTAAACGTAATTGCTTATGAGATTTGGCAAGGAAAACTACTGTTATAAAGACCAAAAATATAATACTAGAAGCTAGAAGCAAGCGCAACAACTTTTTAGCATATGATTGATTCATACTCACACTGATTATATCAATCGCTTCGCAGTGTTTGCGCTGCATGTGGCTTAAGATAGTACATTATTCAGCTAGATGATTAATTATTTGACGAGCTAAACAGTTACAATACGTTATATTCAAGAATAAGGCTAATACATTTTATAGATAGACTCATATTCCTCCAGTGTATTTGGATCTAACTGCAAATCATTTATGTAACCAGTCTGAAGGTCATAAGCCCAAGCATGTATTTCTGGTGTACCGTAAAGGGATCTATTTTTTTGTATAAGTGGTACTTTCAGTAAATTGTAGGCTTGCTCCTGAGCATTGAGCTCTACTAATCTACGATACTTTAGTTCCTCGTCACTAATAAAATCTAATTCCTGTTTGTGTAGTCGATAAACATCTTTTATATTCATTAACCATTTATCTATAAGACCTAAATCTTTATCATCCATAGCAGCCCTGACGCCACCACAGCCATAATGACCACAAAGAATTATATGCTTGACGTTCAAGACTTCTACTGAGTATTGCAATACGGACATGATATTCATATCAGCATTAACTACCATATTAGCTATATTACGATGCACAAACATTTCACCAGGACTACATTTAGTAATATCCTCAGCTGGCACTCTACTATCCGAGCAACCAATAAATAAATATTGAGGAGCTTGTCCTTTAGATAGATTTTCAAAGTAATTTGGATCTAGTTTAAGTTTCTCTTGTACCCATTCTTTATTGTTTTTGATGAGCCTGTCATAGGCTTCTTGATTAGCTTTCATTACTTTTCTCCTATTTCTATTTGTGTGTATAATACCACCGTAAATAACTTCTATATTTTTTTGAATAGCAGTTTGTTTAAAATCATTAATAACTTCCTCAATATCGTGGTCTATAAATAAAGTTTTCCTTGCATCGATTTCCAGGATTGAATTCTCTGGAATACCATTCAGCAAACTAACTATTTTATATTTATGCAAGAAATTAAGGCTCTCCCCTAAAGTAATCCGCTTCTTAATGCCATGATCAGAAATAACAAATGATGGGGCATTATAACTCTTAGCAACAATAAATAAGAACGATACAGTCATCCCAATAGTCACGCCGACAAGCAGATCTGAAAATAAAATACTGAAAGTTGTAATGATGCCCGGAATAAATTGATCCAGTCCTTGTTTATACTGAGCAAAAAACTTTCTTGGAGCGGCAAGCTTATAGCCAGTGAATACAAGTACCGCAGCCAAACCCGCTAAGGGTATGTAATTGATAAAAGTAGTCAGAAATAACATACCAACACTAATCCAGACACCATGTAATATAGTTGACATTTTAGTTTGGGCAGCAGCTGAAACATTAACAGAACTTCTAACAATCACTGAAGTGATGGGTAAGCCACCAAGCAGTCCTGAAATACTGTTACCAATACCTTGAGCCATCAGCTCTCTATTAGTAGGAGTAGTACGTCTACGTGGATCCAATTTATCAACAGCCTCGATAGACAATAAAGTTTCAAGAGATGCAATCAAAGCAAGACTAAGAGCCAAAGTATAAACTTGATGACTAGCTAATATAGACCAGTCAGGGCGAATGGTCTGCTGCAAGAAAGAACTTAGACTATTAATTTGCGGGATATTGACAAAATGATTCACAGTTAAATCAGCATTATTACCAAAGTATTGATAAACAAGAGCCAACAACATACTAAAAAGAACGACAATAACTGAACCAGGTATTAGTTTTAATTTTTTACTAGAATATTTTTCCCATAAGAAAAGGATTATCAGGGATGTTACTCCTATAACACTAATGATGGGTGTAATATGCGTCAAAGAATTAATCACCGTACTAAAAGTATTGTCCTCTGCAACAGTACTACTAAATAGAACTTCACTGATATCTTCATGCGTAAGATGAAACTCTTCCACACCCATTGCTTCAATATCGTAGCCAAGTAAATGTGGCAACTGCTTAAAAATCAATATCAAGCCAATAGCAGCTAACATGCCATTAATAACACAGCTTGGAAAATATTTAGAAATAGATCCCAATTTAATGAAACCAAAACCTATCTGCAAAAGACCCGCTAAAATTATGGCAACCAAAAATGCTTCATAACTTCCTAATTCTTTAATACCAGAGATAGCTAAAGCTGTAAGACCTGCAGCGGGACCACTAACACTAAAATTAGACTTGCTTAAGCTTCCAACAACAAGACCACCCACAATTCCTGAAACAAGGCCCGATAATAATGGAGCACCAGAGGCATGTGCTATCCCAAGACAAAGTGGCACAGCTACAAAGAACACTGCTATACTTGCAGGGAAATCGTAACGAAGATTTTTAAGTAAGGACTGACTCACGTCATATATTATATACGATACGAATTCTTATCTAATAGCTAGATTAATTCGCCATGTAATCAACTTCGTACCATTTAGTACCATCAAATATTAGCTCAAGCACATCAAACTTATCAGTGGTGATATCAGTACCACCCTTAAGATTGATAGTATTCGCTGTAGCCGTGTCATCATTGGTAAATTTAACTTGAGTTGTAGCTCCACCTTCTACAGTAAGAATAGTAAGTCTTTGTCCTGCTACACCGCCTGTAATAGTATTAATCACTTCAGCAGCACCTGCAGTATTTACTTCTGTAACTTTAATAAAGTTTAGTCCAGCAGCACTAAATGTTGTTATACCATCAGTATTGATTGCTGTTAAATTTATTGCACTTGGTGTTAATCCTGTTGTCGTGGCTAGAGTACCAGTAGTAGGAAGAGTCACGTTGGTAGCAGCAGTAGCATTAAGAGTAATTGATCTACCACCACTTAAAGTTAAACCGTTAGCACCATTAAGCAAGCTTTTAGCAGTAGTAGCTACTGTAGCCAAGTCCGCAAGGTTTGCCATAGTTGCATTGTTAGTATTAGTAGCAAAAACTGCTAAGTCAGCGATATTCGCTGTAGTAGCGTTGTCTGTATTAGTAGCAAATAAAGCTGTGTTAGCTGTTGTCGCGGTAGTAGCGCTAGTAGCTGTAAGCGCTGAACCTGCACTGATAGCATAGTCTGCAGCGTTAGC
>CAYPGT010000025.1:1317-5336 GCA_964410425.1 uncultured Gammaproteobacteria bacterium | reverse complement strand
CGCTAGTAGCTGTAAGCGCTGAACCTGCACTGATAGCATAGTCTGCAGCGTTAGCAGTTGTTGCATTATCAGTGTTAGTTGCGAAAGTCGCTAAAGTTGCTAGATCAGCGATATTAGCTGTAGTAGCGTTGTCTGTATTAGTAGCGAATAAAGCTGTGTTAGCTGTTGTTGCGGTAGTAGCACTAGTAGCACTAGTAGCTGTAAGCGCTGAACCTGCACTGATAGCATAGTCTGCAGCGTTAGCTGTAGTAGCATTCTCAGTATCAGAAGCGAAAGTTGCTAGAGTAGCTAAATCAGCAATGTTAGCTGTTGTAGCATTGTCCGTGTTAGTAGCGAATAAAGCTGTGTTAGCTGTTGTCGCGGTAGTAGCGCTAGTAGCTGTAAGCGCTGAACCTGCACTGATAGCATAGTCTGCAGCATTAGCTGTAGTAGCATTCTCAGTATCAGAAGCGAAAGTTGCTAAAGTTGCAAGATCAGCAATGTTTGCTGTAGTAGCGTTGTCTGTGTTAGTAGCGAATAAAGCTGTGTTAGCTGTCGTTGCTGTAGTAGCACTAGTAGCATTACCATTAAGGTTTCCGTTAAAATTAGTTGCTGTGATGCTAAGAGCATTAATAATATTATTAGCGTTCATATCTAAATCTTGAGTAGCGATATGATCACCTAAATTATCTCCATTACTTGCTAAAGACTGTATGTCTGTCCAAGTAGCGTTACCAACAGCATCAGAGCTTAAAACATAACCTAAAGCTGCACCATTAGGAATTAAAATATTACCGTTAAGTTGAGTATCAGAAAGTAAACCGTTCTCTATTGTTAGATTAACAAAGCTACCATTATTAACAGTGGCAATATCACCAGCAGGACCTTGAGGACCTATAGGTCCAGCTATTCCCTGAGGACCTGGAGCGCCTTGAGGACCAATAGCACCTGTTAAACCACGCTCACCAGCAGCTCCCTGTGGACCAGTAGCTCCAGCTGGACCAACAGGTCCCTGAGGTCCAACAATAACCTGAGTTCCATTATCACTGAGTGTATTTATTGTTTTTTTCTTTATAACAGTTCCACTAGCAAACGGGATTAGAATTTTATACTTACCATTATCCTTAACAACTTTAGTCGCAGCTTGTTTTTCAGGACTAGCTTCGAAAGAAACTTTACGGAAGAAATAATCTAATTGACAATCACTAAACGCATCATCTGAACAATCAGCCTTAGCAGGGATAGTTTGCGGAGCATCAACTTCTGATGGGTCTATTTGTTTGTCAGGCTTATTGAAAGCAGTTAAAGCTAAATCATAAGTGTTAATATGGCTAGCTTCAGTATTAAAAACATCAAACTGAAGATTATTAAGACCATTGTTAAGAGCTTGAGAATCAACAGATAGAGTCAAAGTTTTATCTTTGTTACTACCATGATTTTTTAGAGTGGTATTTTGGCTACTGATAAACTCACGACTACCATCAGCTTTAACCAAGAACAAATCAACTTTGAAACTAAAGTTACCATCGTTAGAGACTAAAAGATCAGTCGCATCTATTCTTAGGTCTAATTGAGGATTAGAGCTTAAATCTAAGACCTTATCATCATGAACTATCTCTAGTTTCACATTGAGATCCTTACCAAAAGCAAGTCCCAACTCATCGTAAATCACGTTGCTTTTCGCCAATGTTGGCAGATTACTTAATAACGCTATAACTAAAACAATCCCAACAAATCTTTTCATCAATCAAGTCCCTTCCCTGCCATCAGTACATCAAAAACACATTAAGGTACGGTTAAAAAAACGGCGGGTCTATAAAATAAATACCCTTTCTGGCCTATTGAGGAGTCCCACTACTAGCCTATTAACATTAGGATACTAATACAAACGATTGATCTAAATATAAACACAATTATCACTTGTTTATATGACGTTCTTTCGAAAAAGTCTATTATAATAAGAGTCATGGTTGTAGAAATCACAGGTAAATATCAAGGTAATTTAAGAATAACTAGCGTGCATGGTCCTTCAGGCACTCAGATCGAAACCGACGCACCTGTCGACAATCAAGGTAAAGGGGAAAGATTCTCACCAACAGACCTGGTAGTAGCGTCTCTAGCTTCCTGTATGCTGACCATCATGGGTATAGTCGCCAACAGAGACCAAATTGACCTAAGTACTACCAGCTACAGAGCTGAAAAACATATGGCAGCCAATGGTCCTCGCAGAATTGCCAAAATATTCATAGAATTCAATCTATCTAAGAATCTAACAGCCGATCAAAGGAAAAAACTAGAAAACGCAGCGAGAACTTGTCCCGTACATCATAGTCTCAGCCCTGATATAAAGCAAGAAATAAAATTCAACTACAATTAAGGACTACATTTATGGAAAATTTCTACAGACCATTAGCTACTATTGGATTTCTTCTCATCTCCAATGTCTTTATGACCTTTGCTTGGTACGGACACTTAAAATACAAGGAAGTAGGTTTATTGCAAGTAATAATCATCAGTTGGCTGATAGCCTTCTTTGAATATTGTTTTCAAGTACCAGCCAACAGAATTGGTCACGGGTATTTCACAGCAGTACAACTCAAAACTATCCAAGAAGTTATAACCCTAATCGTATTCAGCGGTTTCTCCGTATGGTACTTGGGAGAACAAATAGCTTGGAATCATATCGCAGGATTTGTACTAATAGTAGTTGCCGTATACTTAATATTTCTTAAGTGAGATGAGCTCTATAGTATTCTTAGCAACCTTGATGCGCTTCTCTGATTCTAATTGAGAGAAAGCTCGCGACAAAGTACTTGATACTGTTCCCAAAACAGAGGCAAGCTCCGTCTTACTAATGCTCAATTCCACTCTATGACAGCGTTCCAGCTTAGCCTTCGACTCTAAATACTTAAGCAGGCGCTCACTTACGTCCGCCAATACCAAGTCTTGAATCTGCTCATTAATATCAATAACTTGATTAGCTAAATACTTAAGTAGATTAAACAACACTTCAGGGCTAGCTTGAATATATTTTTCAAGTTTCTCTTTATTTAGGGACAAGATAGTCGAATCATCCACGCATTGAGCACTATAAGTAAAATACTTCAAACCAGTGAATAAAGCTTCAATTGCAAGCACATCTCCTACTTCTTGTATCTTATGAATGAAAACTTTAGAGGAATTGAAATCCTCAGCATAAGTCTTAGTCCTGCCTTCAAGCACAAAGTAAATCGACTCTATCTCAGCTCCTCGAAAAAACACATGTTCACCAGCTTGGAGCTTAATTACATCAGAGATAGAAGTGAGCAAGTGAGTTTTCTCTCTCGCGATGTTGTGAAATAAAGGATGATTGAGAATAATGTTACAAATACACAAGACTCGCCTTGCTAAACATTTCTCAATATCAGTTTTACGACATATAACTTTAGACATAGTTTAGATTATAGCCCTTAGTTTTTGACTTAAGTCAAAAACCTACCGAGCATATCGGTGAATAATATAGATAAATCAAGGAGATTTAGATTAATGAAACATATAGATGAGAACAGATTAGAGAGCGATTTAGCTTATAGATTTGAGTTTTTAACAGAGTTTATTGGTTTTGGAGAGACTGATATTAAGACTATATTAGGAGCCGCTGCTTTACTAGCACCTGTAGTACCAAGCCTAGTAGATGCTGTCTATGACAAATTATTTAATTACGATTGTACCAAGAGACACTTTATAGTTCGTCAACATGGTTATCAAGGTGCTATACCCACCTCACTGGAAGCACTGACCCAAGATCACGAAATGATCAAATTTAGAAAAGAACATTTAACCAACTATTTAGTGAAGCTAGTCTCTGGACCCTACGATGTAAAAATGGTTCAATACTTAGACATGGTTGGTAAGATACATACACCTAAAGCAGGTAACAAGGAGATAGTAGTACCACTAGTACAAATGAATGCGCTAATGGGTTTCGTAGCAGACGCTGTCAATGCAACTATTATGAGCTTAAGCATTCCGCAAGCTGCTAAGGATCAAGCTATCAGATC
>CAYPGT010000025.1:0-1217 GCA_964410425.1 uncultured Gammaproteobacteria bacterium | reverse complement strand
TGTACATTAATAATATTTGGATATCTAGCAATCGGCTCAAGCATTAATTTATCCTTGCCAGCTTTATTACAAACCAAAAATCCATCAAACCCTCTTGTATCGCCAATGATACCACCAGCTTCAACTTTAATCTTCAGCTTTTGATCAGGTCTATTGAGAATTGCAGTTGGCGTCTTATTATCGAGATTTTTTTCATAGCCAGTTAAAACTACTTCTCTATCTGTACCATCGTGTATCTTCTTAGCCTTATTAAAATCATTCCCCTTAGTTACCTCGATTATTTTACCGGTAGGTAATTCAGGACGTCCTTCCTTCGATTGAACTTCATCAGGTGCTGAACTTTGTAAAGTATCGTTTTCATCTGTCTTGAAGAAACTATGCTGAGCCAATGCACCGATATAAACTGGCTTATCATCTTCAGTACTAACTTTTATATCAGAATCAAAAACAGTCTCACCATCTTTACCTTTGACCAAAGTATAAACAACATCAACTTTCCCTGGTCCCATTAACTTCAAAACATCATCATCTACAAAGTTAAGAGTATAAGTAACTCTAAGACCGTTTTCACCATTGGTTCCTATTGATTCTAATTTAGACTGTTTCCAATGCGGAGAAGTGAAAACAGCACCGTGAGACATGACACCATTCTTATCCATTGGTATTCTTCCCTTGGGACCAATCAGTTCAAATGGGAACTCAACAACAGATTCACCCTTATGCTTCATCACAGATGCACTCTTACCAAAAACTGTTCTACCTGCTGGAGCCACTATAGGCATACCACCGATACATCCAGCCCCATAAAACCCTCCTCTTGAGTAGTGTCCTTCTTTAGCCTTAGTCGAGAGCAAATCCTTACCATCTGCTGTAGTGATTTGTGTAACAGTCGCTCCAAAGTTCTCTGCAACCTGGAACGATGGACCACCTGAACCCAGACCTCCCAGTGTAAAAGTCCTCACTGACAACGCTTCAGGCATATGCTCATTAAGATTAGTGGTGGCAGAATCTATGGCTAAAATTTGTTTCACGTCCGACAGAGGAACCTCTTGTTTCCAAATATTGGCATGGTTACTAGAACTCATTTGCCCCCAATCTACTGGATATGCAAATTCCTGTGCAGCATCTGAATCTCTACGTTTTAGTTTTACCGGAGCCAAGTCAAAGGTCTGCGCTCTTGCTCCCACATCATCAACAGCAGCTCCCACCACTCCACC
>CAYPGT010000024.1:15410-27865 GCA_964410425.1 uncultured Gammaproteobacteria bacterium | reverse complement strand
ATATATAAGTCCCATGCTGTTACATGCCGATAATATTTCTATCAATTTTGCGCAACACCAAGTTTTGAATGGAGTGAGCCTTAAGATTACTCCATCAAGTCGTATTGGTTTGATTGGTGCTAACGGTGCTGGTAAATCAACCTTACTTAAATGTCTTACTCAAGAACTTTCTCCGCATCAAGGTTCGGTGAACCTTGCGGCTAATATTCGTGTGCAATGTCTAACTCAGAATCCGGAGCTAACGCTCACTAATACATTGAAAGAAGAATTGTATAGTGTTTTCTCTGAGATTAATGAATTGCAAGAGAAAGAAGCCATGCTCATTAATCGACTAGAGACTTCTACAGGAGATGAGTTTGATCAAGCACTGCTTGATCTTGGCGATGTTCAGGAAGTACTGGGACGTTTAGATGTAGGTAAGTTGGATGAGAAGATCGGACGTATGGTGACTGGCTTAGGATTCAGTCTCGATGAGCTTGATCGTCCTGTGGGTAAGTTTAGTGGTGGCTGGCAGATGCGTATCAATCTAGCTAAGGTCTTGTTGCAAGAAGCAGATGTCATTCTTATGGACGAGCCCACTAATCACTTAGATATGGAAGCTTGTGAGTGGCTTGAGAATTTTTTACGTAATTATCCTCATGGAATTCTAGTCGTGTCTCATGATCGTCGCTTTTTAGATCAAGTAGTAACGGAGATTGCTGAATTAGAGCGTGGTGTTTTAACTATCTATGCTGGGAACTATACTCAGTATGTTGAGCAGCGTAATGCGATGAGAGAACTGCAGAGCTCTGCTGCTAAGCGGCAGAAGAAATATATCGACGAACAGATGGATTTCGTTAACAAGTTTAGAGCTAGTGCTAGGAAGAGTACTCAAGCCAAGAGTCGCGAGAAACAGCTTGCTAAGATAGAAATTATAGAAGCTCCTCAGGGTGAGTTGAAGCGTCTATCATTTAAGTTCCCTTTCCCTAATCCTAGTGGTAGAGAGGTTTTGAAGATAGATAATGTAAGTAAGAGTTTTGGTGATCATCACCTATTTAAGAATTTATCTGCTGACTTGGAGTGGACTAAGGAAGAACCGCAGCGTGTGTTTATTCTTGGAGCTAATGGTTGTGGTAAGACTACATTGTTTAAGATACTTATGGGTTTAGAAACTCCAGATCAAGGTAGTGTCACGTTTGGGCATCGTGTTTTACTTGGTTACTATGCACAACACCAATTACAGATCTTAGATCCAGAGAAAACAGTATTCACTACACTTGAAGATGCTATGCCACCTACACCTCAGAAGGAGATTAGAGGGATTTTAGGGCGCTTTTTGTTTACTGCAGAGCAGGTATTTAAGAAGGTGGAAGTTATTAGTGGAGGGGAGAAGGCGCGACTAGCCATGGCTAAGCTTATGGTTGCAGGACCTAATACTTTATTATTAGATGAACCAACTAACCATCTAGATACTCCGGCGCAAGAAGCTGTGGAAGCAGCTTTGAGAGATTATCAGGGAACAGTGATTTGTATCTCTCATGATCGCTATTTTATCCGTAATCATGCTACTCAGATTTGGGAATTTGATCAAGGACACTTAGTGGTCTTTAAGGGTAATTATGATGACTATCTAGAGAAGCGTCATTGGCTTATAAATGAATCACGTAAGGCTCACGGTATTGAGGATATGGTTAAGGAGACTAGTCCTAAAACCTCTGCTGGTGCTCAACATATTCAAGAGCGTAAGCAAATAAAACAACAACAAACTAAGCTAAAAAACTTAGAGAAAAGCATCAAAGCTTTATATGTTCAAAAAGATGCTTTATCAGAAGAGTTAACAAACCCTGATATAGCAAGCGATTATAAAGAACTTGAACGCCTAAGAGCTGAACTTGAAGCTATAGAGTCTCAAATTGCAGAGAGCGAAGCTCATTGGGTAACTTTATCAGCTACTTGTTCAGCCTAGTGAATTTAGTACCTTCTAGAGTTAGGTTGTACATGAGTCCTTTCTGCCCGATGACAAACGCAATAATAGGCTTGTTAGTTTTTTCGGAATCAATAGAACCATCGGCACCTATAGCTATGACAGCTATTGAAGCATCGACTCCAGCCTTCCAATTAGAGCTAGTACGAAGTTTGTTTAAGGCTTCATCATTCATAAACAGTACGATAATAGATTTCTTTTGAGCGCCAAGCTGCCAGCCGAATGAACCTGAAGCTGTACTGTAATAATCTACACTCTTCCCATCAATTCTTAAAGCTCCTTCTCCGTACTCACCACCGACTACCAGTCCAGCCTTATATACAGCAGGGAAAATTAGTACTCCTTTGGCATCGTCGACAAGCGCTTTAGCTCCATTAACTTGTTTATAAAGATTTTCAAGCGTCACGTTGGCGCTGGCGTCTATCTCACCAGCCGTAGCTGCACTTACAGTTTCAGTCGTAAGAGTTAAGCAAACTATTAAGCAAAGCAAAGCTTTTAAAGCATTTTTTATTGACATTTTCATATTAGAACCAACCTTTTTATTTTATTTGTATTAATTATAGCATCTCAAATCATTTGTGTTCAAACTAATCGGACGAATCTGAGATTTAGCCCTGTTATTATAGCAAAAATGCTATCTTAAGACTTAGTTTGCTATCTTGATTTTGGAGTATATTGTATGAATTTTAAAATGAATAACACGCAATTACTACTTGCATGTTTGCTAATTTGCTTTGTTTTAACATCTTGTTCAAGTAAGGATAAGCTACTTGCTGTTTTGGATTCCTACTATGGTTATAAAGCGGATTCTCTCTATGAGAAATTTGGTAGTCCTCATAATGTAATAGATAACGGTAGTAGAAAAATCCTTGCTTATGGTTTTAGCACTAGTACCTATATGCCTCAATCAATCTCACCATATGGAGGCTTTGGTTACTCTCGTGGTTTTAGAAGAGGTGCATACTATGGTGGAGGCTACTATGCAACTTATATTTGCAGGATTAGTTTCTCGGTAGACAAACAAACTGACAAGATTCTTAGCGCTGAATACGTTGGTAATTCTTGTAATTCTTATGCGAAGCGAGATTTTGTCAATCCTCGTTATATACTTGAGTTACCTACAAAATACTCACACCTATTGGGTTTCAAGTATAAGACTACGAGGAAAGGTCTCAAGGTAAAAGAGATAAGTGAAGCTAGTCAGGCTTATAGCTTAGGTTTGCGCCAAGGCGATATCATTCAGAAAATTAACGGTAAGAGTTTTATCAAGCTACCAATTGAGTTTGCTAATGATGAATTCAGTAAGAACGATTCTGCGAAGATAGAGGTCTTACGTGGCAAGCGAACTATGATCATGACAGTGAAGAAAACTGATCTATTGGTACTCTCTTTATACAAGAATTCTATACAGAAGTTTTTAGGCTTTGGTGATAGACAGCAAGCCGAAGATAGGAAGTCTGGAAATTAGTTCGACGAAATTAATTCGATCTCTGAACAAGCTGAGCTATAGACGAGAGTTGTCTCTCTTTGTGAACGTAAGTGAGCAAAGAGAGACCTCGAGTCCTGCGAAGCTTGCTGATCGAATTAATTTCTAACCATAATAGAGAATTTCTGTATCACTTGACGTTTTTTATTCTGTTTTCGAGGCTCTGTTCTTTATCGATTCTGCTGCAAATTGTAATCGTAGCTGAGACCCTGGGAACTTTTTGTTTCTGATGCAAGGTTTGAATACAATCTTCAACAGCTGCCTCTATGTCTTTTAAGTTACCCTCTACATTGGTACCAAAGGCATGCATCGTGGTTTTAAGATTATGCTTGCTTGCCAAAATTTCACCACAAGTTCTAACATGAGATGAAAGTGAAGATCCAACACCGATGGGTGATATCGCCACATCCGCGACTATATTCCGATTCTTCCAGAAATCATCTGAAGGAACAGATGAAAACAAACGATTATATATTCTAGATACAAAAGACAACATTATATACCTCCCTTCGCTGGTATTAGCCAGATCAGGTTCAAAGGGTTTAGTAGTTTTACTACAATCTCAGCCAAGTTTGAGTTTGGCTCCCCTGTTCGACAAGGACATTTTACCATTTAATCGATATCATCGTCTATGATTGTAGATAACTATGAAATTTACTGCTCTTCATCTTTCTCAACCAACATTACAAGCTCTTGACGATATGGGGTTTACTAAGATGACGCAGATTCAAGAACAGGCTATCCCGATTTTATTGAAAGGGAAGGATTTGATCGGACAAGCTGATACTGGCACAGGTAAAACAGCAGCGTTTGCTATCCCTGCAATCGAGCAACTTAAGGATGATACTAAAGAGATTCAAGTTCTGGTGCTTTGCCCTACTAGAGAACTAGCTTGCCAGGTTGCTGATCAGTTCACTCAGTTAATGAAATATAGAGAAGGATTTAGCTGCGTGCCAATTTATGGTGGGCAAAAAATAAGTATTCAACTCAAGCTGATTAAAAATCATCCTCAAGTGATAGTTGGGACACCAGGAAGAGTTCTTGATCATGTGAGGCAAGGCTCTCTCAGATTGAGATCTGTACAAATGGTCATCCTGGATGAGGCTGATAAGATGCTAGAGATGGGATTTAAGGATGATATAGAACATATTGTTAAAGCTACTCCGAATAGAAAGCAAACTTCTCTATTCTCGGCAACAATGCAGCCTGTTATTCTGCAGCTTGCTCAAAAATATCAAAACAAAGCTCAGCATATTAATTTAGTTAAAAATAAAGAACAAGAATTAAAAATCAAGCAAAGCTACTATGAAGTAGCACCAGATCTTAAGGCAGAAGCTATCAAGCGTTTATTAGCATTCTATCGTATCAGGTCAGCGCTTATTTTTTGTAACACTCGCTCTCAAGTCAATAGTTTGTTTAATCGTCTTAAGTCAGAAGGCTTTAGTGTAGCAAGTTTGCATGGTGACCTAGAACAGCGTAAGCGTGATGCTGTGATGCGTAAGTTCAGAGAAGGAGAAGCTAAAATTCTGGTGGCTACTGATATAGCAGCTCGGGGTATAGATGTAGATGACATAGAAGCGGTTTTTAATTATAATCTACCAAGAGATAGTCAGGACTATGTGCATCGTGTCGGCAGAACCGGTAGAGCTGGTAAGACGGGGCTTGCGTTCTCTTTGGTCACTCCCTTTGAAGCTAAGCATTTGAAGGAGATTGTTAGTAAACAAAAACTATCAATTGATAGAGAATCTTTACCTTCAATTAAAGCGCTAAATATATCTTCTGTAGAAGTTTTACAGAACATACTCATAGACAGTGTCTTAAGTCAGGGTACTAGCAAGCAATATCTCAAGGATATTAAGAAGATACAAGGAGAGGCGAATCCATCTGATAATATAGTTGATTTGTTTATGAGGAAATTATTCCAACAGAAAACTCATATTTTTGGTGCGAATTTGGAAATCAGGGCGCATAATTAAAGGATATTTAGCTTTTTTGAATGTCTAGGGTCTGTAAACAAATCCCAGATCAACGGTCATGTCTTGAGCAGCATCGTTTAATCCTTTACTTATCCAGGAAATTACGACGAAATCATTAGTGAGAGCGTAGCTGAAACCCATGTCTACCGACATAGGATCATTAATGCCTCCAGTGAAATAATGAGTGCCATAGATGTGAGAAAATACATTGAGTTCTGGCTTAAGGTAGTAGTTAATATTAAAGACCATTGGCATTGATACGATTCCACCGATCCCTGTTCCTGACCTAAAGCTAGAGAAGTCTGCGCTGATGTTGATGATGCTGCCGAATTTCTTAGTCCAAGCTTTACCAAGTAAAAGCATATAGCTATGGTCAAATCCAGGGTTGCGTAAATTGACATCTCCAACAGGAATCTCCCAGTCACCAATTATTTCTGTGCTAGGTAGATACTTGGATTCATTGAGAAAGCGAATCTTAGTTCCAGCTGAGATGTTTGAGAAGCCAGAATCTATTGGATTGAGAGCTAGTCCTGCTGTGGTCAAGCGTGCTTCTAATCTTTTGTTTATTAACCCATAACGAAGTTTAGTTTGCATTAATTGATAGTTGTAATTATTAGGAGAAAACTTGGACTGATAATGAAACAAATCTTCCTCGATGATTAATTCACCTTTATTGGAGATACCAGGAGAGTTACTTGCACCGCCAAGCTCAAAGGTGGTAATTTCACTGTGTTCAGCCAATACAGCCATGCCTAAAAAGTATGACAATAATAGTATTAATAGACATCTTGCAAAAATAAACGCCATTACCTCTAAATTTTGACAGATATATCAATAGATCATCTGTAAAAATTGTGTAAATAAAGTGATAGGATAGATTTTGGATGCATTTTTGGAGTTTATTAACTGATATTGGTATATTGCTTGGCTCTTCTTTAGTCCTGGGTGGTATTGCCATGAGATTGGGATTGAGTCCATTAATTGGCTACTTAGTCTCTGGAATGTTTCTTGGTGGACCTGGTGGTTTTGACCTGATTAAATCGCCTGGTGAGATTGAAGCCATTGCTGAGATGGGAGTCGCGCTACTGCTCTTTACCTTGGGACTTGAGTTCTCTTGGCATAAGATTAAAACATTTCCGTTGAAGCTTATTAAGGCTGGTTTATTGCAACTGCTTCTCACTCCTTTACTGATAGTTATAATTTTTTATTTCTTACATTTCGATATCAAGATTGGAATTCTTATTGGATTAATGTTGACACTAAGTAGTACGGCAACGGTATTGCGTACTCTGATTGATTTAGCTGAGATTGATAGTTTACATGGACGTAATTCTACAGCTGTACTTTTATTACAGGACATAGCCGTTATACCCTTCACTATTATTGTTTCTTTCTTGGCTTCGGGTCATACCGAGTCACAGCTTTTGGGTGATCTATTGATTACTATTGGTGGTGTTATTGCTCTAGTTTTAGGCTTGTATTTGCTACTAAATAAGATTGCAGCTCCTGTTTTGAATGTTTTTACTTTAGAGCATAATCGCGAGATGTCCATCCTTATGGCCATCATTATTAGTATTGGTTCTGCTTGGACAGCGCATCAGATTGGTATTTCACCTGCTATAGGCGCTTTTATCGCAGGTATGTTACTGGGTAGTTCACCCTTCGCCTCTCAGATTAAAGTTGATGTTTCCTCCTTAAGAATAATTTTCCTAACTCTATTCTTTAGTGCTGTTGGTATGCTTGCTGATCCTGTTTGGATTATGAATAATTTTGCTTTCGTTGTTTTAGTCACTATTTTAATCATGTCATTTAAGACAATTGTATCTTTTGTGATTTTTCAGATTTGCGATAACAGTATTGCAGTTGCTGTTGCGTCATCCTTGTGTATATCGCAAATCGGTGAGTTTGCTTTTGTTTTAAGTAATATTGCTAAAGATGCTCACTTGCTTACAGATGATTTGTATCAAATCATTATTTCTGTAACCATTGTTAGTTTATTTATTACTACTTTCTTGATTAAGTCCGGTCCTCATATCGGATTAATGGTTCAAAGATTGATGCTTGGTACTAAAGAGACTGCTAATGGTCCTGCAGCTACGATTATTCACCAAGCTGATATTTTTATTTTGGGTTACGGTCCAGCTGGTAGTGAAGTAGCAAGACAGCTACAACCGTCATATCACGAACGTATTGCAGTCCTGGACTTGAACCGTGAATGTATTGAGAGAGCTGAAGCTCAGGATTTTGAATCTTATATCGGAGATGTCAGGCAGATAGAAATTTTAAAACATCATGGTATTGCTAATGCTAAGTTGGTCATTATTACTATTCCAAGTTTTGAAGCTTCAGTGAAAGCTATCCATAATGTTAAGCGCCTTGCTCCTAATGCCTATATTCTAGTGCGTTCTAGATATGAAATTCACACATCAGGATTTCATAAAGCTGGTGCTCATGAGATATTCAATGAAGAATTTACGGTTGGAGAGAAATTAGGGGAATCTGCCCTAAGATACTTAAAAGAGATACCAAGTAATGGATGAGTCTATAACTAAGCTTGTAGTCGGACTGGGTAATCCCGGGAGTGAATACGATGATACTCGGCATAATATTGGTTTTAGGGTGATTGATACTCTAGCAGCTAAGCTGGGGCTTAAATTTAAGAAAGAAACTAAATTAAGAGCAGAACTTGTATCTTATACTACCGAATTTGGCTCTAAAGTAATCCTAGCTAAACCACTTACTTTTATGAATAACTCTGGTGATGCGGTGTCTAAGCTTATGAAGTTTTATAAAATTCCAGTAGAGAATATTTTAGTGGTGCACGATGATGTGAGTATGGATACTGGCAAGCTGCGTCCTGCGTTTAATCGTGGTGCTGGAGGTCAACATGGTATCGAAGATATCATTGAGAAGTTGGGTGGCTCCAAGGCCTTTCATAGACTGAAGTTTGGAGTGGGGCCTGATCCTGGTGGCGAGCAACGTGCTGATTACGTTCTCAGTAAATTTCCGAAGAAAGAGGCTGAGTTAATAAACACTACGATTAGTGCAAGTATTGAATCTATCGAGAAATGGATTGCTAACTAAACTAATTTCAGAAGACTAGTAGCATCAGCTGCTTTCTCAAACTCATTAAGCTTCTTATAAATAGCAATCAAGTTTCTGATGCATCTAGAGATAATGAAAACATCATCAATAGGCTCTAGGTATTCATCACGCCAATAGACACTTAGCTCTTGTGATCTGAGCACACATTCTTCCTTGGTGATCTCTCTACCAGCGAAGAACGGATCTAGGAGTTGATCTTCAAACTTAACAATAAAATGTCCAGGTGTGCCGATACCTTTAATATCTAATCCTAATCTTCTACCAATAAGTATATAGAGGGCAGAGATCATGATGGGATTGCCGGTACGTGTGTCTATGACTGTATGCAGAAAGTTATTGTCTATATCGTAGTAATTTAGCTGATTGCCGACATAAGCCTCTTCTCTAAATAGGACTTCATTGATGGCCTGTATGATTTCTTCACTGTTACTGCTTGCTGTTAATTTACCAGCGACTCTTGCAGCGTAATCATCGAGTATATTTTTATATCTAGCTAAGTCTAAACCTGGGTTTTTAAGTCTAGAGATTAGGAATAATCCTTCTTCTAGGTCTCCGTTCTTCTTCCAGTCTTGGATTTGATTAATAAGGGATACTTTACTTGCTTGGTACCAATTATCAACTAAAGCTTCATCGTCAGTTTGCTGAACTATCTCTTCTATGACCCTGAGACTTGAGTCATCTAGCTTGCTGATTTGCTCTGCCATTAATTTGAGCACTGCTTCAGAAGAATCATGCAGCAGATTAACAAACCCAAATACATCGGGGTCTGCAAGGCGGATTTTTTCTTGTTGAATTACCATGTAGCTGTCATTCTACAATACGACTATAAATCTGGCCAGTCTTGAAGTACAAGATTTAATCAGTTATTGTTTATGAGAGTACAAGTATTAAGCAAGATAATAAGATGTTATCCTGCTAAGCAACTAGGGCTTAAAATATAAGGTAGCAATTATGACAAACAAATTTGAAGATGTTTTAGAACTTAGTTACGGTAAAAGAAAATTTTATTCGCTAAAAAAAGCAGAAGCCATATTAGGTGATCTCAGTAAAATTCCTGTGAGCTTGAAGATGGTGCTTGAAGGCATGTTGCGTAATCTTGATGGCACGAAGATTCGTGACGAAGATATCGCTAGCCTTGCTAAATACAATCCTAAGAATCCAGAACGTGGAGAGGTTCCATTCTCGCCAGCTCGTGTTGTACTGCAAGATTTCACCGGAGTGCCACTATTCGTAGATCTAGCTGCCATGCGTGATGCAGCGAAGCAAGTAGGTTTGAATCCTAATAAAATTAACCCTTTAGTTCCACTTGACCTCGTGATCGACCACTCAGTGCAAGTAGATAGTTTTGGTAAGTCTGATTCAGCTGAGACTAACGAGAAGCTTGAGTTTGAACGTAATAATGAAAGATTTAAGTTCCTTAAGTGGGCACAGCAAGCATTTGATCAAACTAGAATC
This sequence comes from uncultured Gammaproteobacteria bacterium, assembly GCA_964410425.1. Classification (GTDB taxonomy): domain Bacteria; phylum Cyanobacteriota; class Vampirovibrionia; order LMEP-6097; family LMEP-6097; genus CAYPGT01. The sequence continues at coordinate 17,880 of CAYPGT010000024.1, read as the reverse complement.
GTACCTCCTGGTTTTGGAATTATTCACCAGGTGAATATGGAGTATCTTGCAAGCGTTGTCATAGACCGCGATGGAGTGCTTCTTTATGATACTTGCGTCGGCACAGACTCGCATACCACCATGATTGATGGACTCGGAGTTTTTGGTTTTGGCGTGGGAGGACTGGAAGCTGAAGCGGCGATGCTTGGACAGCCAGTAGCTATCCCTACTCCAGAAGTAATTGGTGTGAAGCTTAGTGGCTCACTTGATTCTGCTGTAACAGCAACTGACTTGGCACTTTATGTAACTGAGTATCTAAGAAAGATTAACGTTGTGGGTAAGTTAGTAGAGTTCTATGGTGTTGGATGTAAGTCCCTGACGTTAGAAGAGAGAGCAACTGTTTCTAATATGTGTCCTGAGTATGGTGCTACTGTGGGTATGTTCCCTGTGGACGAAGAAGTACTTGCTTACCTAAGTCGTACCGGACGTTCTAAAGCAGAAATAGAAACAGTAGAGAAGTACTTTAAGGCACAAGGCACTTGGGGACTGGATCGTAATGCTGATTCATTTACGGCTGTATATGAAATCGATCTATCAGTGATCCAGCCTTCTATCTCTGGTCCACGTAGACCACAAGATAGAATTAACTTCTATGATCTTAAATCTAAATTTGCGGAAGCTATTAAGAGACCAAGCAGCGAGCATGGTTTAGGTTTGAGTGATGATCCTAAGGATCATGGCGATGTGGTGATAGCTGCTATCACTAGCTGTACTAATACTTCTAACCCAGCAGTAATCATTGGTGCTGGTCTAGTTGCTAAGAAAGCAGTGGCTTTAGGATTAACTGTAGGTCCTATGGTAAAAACCTCTCTAGGTCCTGGTTCTCAAGCGGTGACGGAGTACTTACGCAAGGCTAATCTACTCGCTCCTTTAGAGAAGCTAGGTTTCAATGTAGTAGGTTATGGTTGTACTACTTGTATTGGTAATACTGGACCTCTCTCTGACGCTGCGATGCAAGCCTATAATGCTAATCCTGATAAGGTCTTTGCAAGTGTGCTTTCTGGAAATCGTAACTTTGATGGACGTATCAGCCCACAGGTTAAAGCTAACTTCCTCATGTCTCCACCTTTAGTAGTGGCGATGGCTCTTAAGGGTAATATGAATTGGGATCCTAAGACTGAGCCAATCGGTAAGAGTAAGGATGGCAAGGATGTAATGTTAGCTGATATCTGGCCAACTAAGGCAGAGATCCAAGCTGTTAGTGATCAAGTTATGGATCCATTGATGTATGAGAATATTTATAATAAAGTTTCTCAAGGTACAGAATTATGGAACTCGATAGATGCTGGTACTGGAGACCTCTATGAGTGGGATGCTAAGAATACTTATATTCAGAATCCACCTTATTTCGAAGAGTTTAACTTAGGTATAGGTAAGATAGAGTCTATTAAGAATGCTAGAACTTTATTGAGTTTGGGTGATTCTATTACGACTGATCATATTTCTCCAGCTGGTAATATTGCCAAGGACTCTGATGCTGCTAAGTATCTCAGAGAACAGGGTGTGGCTGATGTGGATTTCAATAGTTATGGTTCACGTCGTGGTAATGATAGAGTTATGACTCGCGGTACTTTTGCTAATATCCGTTTAAGTAATTTATTAGTGCCTGGTAGTCAAGGACCTAAGACTAAGTACTTTGGTGATGGAGCTAGTTTCGATACAGCAACGCAGTTATCAGTGTTTGAAGCTTCGCTTAAATATAAAGCTGCGAATATTGGTTGTGTGGTTTTCGCTGGTAAGTTATTTGGTAATGGTAGTTCTCGCGACTGGGCTGCTAAAGGACAAATGCTACTTAATGTTAAAGCGGTAATAGCTGAAAGCTTTGAGAGAATTCACCGTTCAAACCTAATCGGCATGGGCATTCTACCAATAGAAGTTAGTGGCAAGGTACTTGCTGAGAATAATCTTGATGGCTCTGAAACTTTTGATATTGGTGATCTAGATGATAACCTTAAGCCATATCAAGAGATTCAAATCACTGCTACTAAAGCAGATGGTACTAAGGTGAAGATTGCAGCTAAAGCTCTATTGCAAACTCCTATTGAAGTAGTTTATTACAGACATGGTGGAATTTTGCAATATACTCTGCGTCAACTCGCTAAAGAAGCTGTGGTTGTATAGCAAACAAAATGCTAAAATTACATTAATGAAAACAGTGTTGGTTGTTTTACTGCTGTTCTTACAATTGGGTACAGTTGTACTTGCTGAAGATGTTCCAGCAGTTCCAGTTATAGACAAGTCCAAGATTAAGCTTGATGTGATTCGGTCAGCTTTAGCTAATATTGATACTATGCGTAAGCAGGCACTTGCAGATATAGAAGCTCGTTATCTCAGAGACAAGGAAAGTCGCACAAAGTTCTTCCAAGCTAAAGAAGATGAGCTCAAAGCCAAAGAGAAAGCCCTGCTTGAAGAGATTGAGAAATCTAAAAGC
>CAYPGT010000024.1:8726-15310 GCA_964410425.1 uncultured Gammaproteobacteria bacterium | reverse complement strand
TGAGCTCAAAGCCAAAGAGAAAGCCCTGCTTGAAGAGATTGAGAAATCTAAAAGCCAATTAAATTAATGGTATTTGTTTATAAAACCGTCTAAAATTAGTTTGTGCTTAATTTATTCAAAAGTATAATACTAATAATAATTATTTCTTCAGTTACGCTGAATGTTTTAGCTCTAACTCCTTATGAGAGAGAAGTCGAACTTCGGGAGAAGCAGCAGCGAGAATCAGAGGCTAAAAGGCAAGCTGATAAAACTAAAATACTCGAAGATAAGCTGAAAGAGCAGCAGAGGCAAGCCCAGGAAATTGAAAATGAATTAACTCGTATAGAAAAAGAACGAGAACGTAATCGTAAAGTACAAGAGAAAGCTGATCAGAAAGTTCAGAGGGAGGCAGAGGCCTTAGCCAAGCAAATAGCCAAACAAGCTAAGAAAGAAACTCTTAACCCAATCATAACTAATAAAGGGCAGGACGCTTTTATAAGGATTGAAGAAGATGAGCCAAAAAATATCAAACTTGAAAAGCAAAATGAAGAAGATCAAGGAACGCAAACCAGATCTGTCGGGTCTAAGTCGCAGAGCAACAGCAAAAGCAAACCTAAAAAAGACTCTAAAAAAGGTGATGTCCAAAAGCTCAGAGAAGAACTCAAGTTCAATGAAGAGAAAGCCTTAGATTTTATTTTCCCAAGTATTGATACTGAAGAAGATCAAGTTACTAGAGAGAATTTTTTTAGTCAAACTGAGAAAGAACAACTTCTAGAATTATGGAGAGCTACTCTGGCTCGCAATCGTACTATTCAGTTTATTGTTAAATCTCTGTCGTCCAATCCTGATGAGATAGAGCAGAATAATGCTGTAATGCAGGTGCTATCTAAGGCGCTATTTGTGCCGTTCTATGCAGCATCAGCTCTTACTAATAATGCTTTGTTGAGTGGTGGTTCTGCTGTAGGAGCAAGAGTGATAGGTGATGTAGTAGATTCTACTACTGCTCAAGCTGACCGCACTAAGCAGATAACTAAGACCGATATGATAGTACTGTTCATGTTAGTAGATGAAGTGGCTGAACGCATGCGTCAGTCTTATCACAGCTATAAAGAAGCTAAGGTAGAGAAGGGCTTACTATTGTTTGAGCTGGAGCCCGCTCGCCTAGATGCTGCTGAGGCCTTAGACAATAAAGATGGTAGCTCGGTGTTTTTTACCAGAATGGTAGTGAGAGACCTAGAGCGTAAATTAAGGGAAGTAGATATAAGGTACTCAAGTAACCGTCGTACATTAGTTGAACTTGCTGGAGAACAGGCTGTGGACTCTGTGGATGTGTTAATTAATCTTGAAGTGGAAGAGATGTTGAGTGACATAGTAGGTATCTGATTAGGGCTATAAAGGATAATAATTAGATAATACATATTACTCTAACTCGTTATGCTATAATTATCGACTTATGAGCAAAAATGATAACCACGAAGTACACAGCCTTTTAAGTCAGCTTACTGACCATGAGCCAAACGTCTATGAACTAACTAGAGATATTGCTCGTATTGCTAAGCAAATTAAAGAAGATACCAAAGAGTACGCAGATCCACCGAAGCCAACTCTAGAGGCTATTAAAGTTATGTATGCAGCGAGAGTCCCTCACTAAGAAGCACTCAGTTCATTCACAAGTAGAAACTTGCTCAGTCACTGGTTTACCTTTGTGTCGGCGCATGTTTAACATGAATCTAGCATTAGGTTATTCAGAAGAGTTTTATTCATTAAAAGCACTTGCCCAGAAGCATGGAAGAAGCATGGAAGAAATGTTTGAGTTTGCCTATGACTATGTGCAGGGACGAGAGTGTTTTCGTAAGGAATGGGCTAAGATGGTATCAGTGGATGAATGTCCACTGGTGAATGATTGCCTGTCTCAGACTTGCTTTAAGGGATCTTGATAATGACTCTGGTCTTACTCTCTAATATAAGTGTGATAGCTAAGGAAGCTAAAGCTTCTGGTAAGAGGATCATTGCTACTAATGGTTGTTTTGATATTTTACATGTTGGACATTTGCGTTACTTGGAGCAGTCTAAGGCGCTGGGTGACTTGCTTATAGTTGGGATTAACTCAGACTCTAGTGTAAGAAAACTTAAGGGTAAAGATAGACCGATTAATAGTGAGAGCGATAGAGCAGAGTTACTTGCAGCTCTTAAACCAGTAGATTACGTTGTGATTTTTGATGAGTTAGATGCGAGTAATTTCTTAAGAGAAGTTAAACCTGATACCTATACTAAGGGTGGAGACTATAATCCCAGCGATCTGCCTGAATATTCAGCAGTTCAGGAAATTGGCGCTAAAATAGAGATTATAGATTTAGTAGAAGGTAAATCAACTACAGCTATGGTATCTAAGTTAGCAACTAATGGTTAGATTTTTATATACACTAATAATTTTTGTTTTTCTGTCTCAGCCCTGCTTGGCTGTGCCTCAAGTTATAGCTAGTGTAGATCAAGTAGATGCTGCGCTTGATGAGACTATTACCCTTATGGTGTCGGTTACAGAGCTTGATGTCCAGGGTTTGGATTTCCCACGAGATACTAATGATTATTCGGTAGTAGCGACTTCTTCTAGTTCTAACTTTAGTTATATTAATGGTAAGTCTACTAGTTCTAAGACTTATAAGTTTTTGATTAGAGCTAAGCACACTGGTCAGATTGTCTTGCCTGCAGCTTCTGTTAGTTCAGCTGGTGACACTTATAATACTCAACCTATTACGATTATGGTGCATGCTGCAGCTGCAGCGGCCAGTCCCAATCCAGCAGTACCGTATAATTCAGCAGCTCGTTCAAGCCCAGCTAGAACTATTAACACTCACCCTCAGAATAAAATCTTTGCGAGGCTCAGTGTAGGCAAAGCGAATCCCTATATCAATGAGCAAATCCCTTTAAGTCTAAAAATTTATCATAAAGGTAATCTCAGAAGTCTCAATATTCCACCACTTAAGCTTGATAATTTTATCAGTGAGAAAAGCGATAAAGCTAAAGAATATCAAGAGACAGAAGGCATAGAGGACTACCTTGTTTATGAAATTGACTATATGTTATTTCCAGTGAAAGCCGGTCTGTTAAACATTCCTGGCAATAAGATTGTAGCTACTGTGCTTGAGGATAATAATAATCTAACTTTGGGTAATTTTGATCCGTTTAGATTGATGAATCCGTTTTTGGTAGAACGAGATATAGAATTAGAAACTAACTCTCTGCAAGTTACGGTGAAGAATTTGCCCAAGGGTGCTCCCAAAGGGTTTAGTGGCTACGTCGGTGAGCTGGCGGTAAATCATAGTCTTAAGCAGAACTCAGTTAAAGCTGGTGAAGCTTTGAGTATCCAGACTAAGCTTTATGGCAGTGGTGATTTGAGTAATATTGATACTAATCTTGTTCGTGAATCCCAACTCTATAGCGTGTTTAAGGATAAGGAGAGTAGCAGAGAAGAAGTTAATAATTCGATAAAATATTTTGAGTTGATAACCAATACTGCGATTATTGCTAATAAGAGCACTGGTAAGCTTGCTGTGGAAACTAAACCTATAATTAGTTTTAATCCTAAGACCGGTCAGTATGAAAGTCATGGTGGTCAAAAGTTTGAGGTAGAGGTTCTGCCTAATACTGATGTTCCTGAGAATGAATCAGAGACAGGGACTGATGAGAGTGAAATTAAGAAGAAGCAAGTAACTGTTGAGATTAAGGAGATATTTGTTATACCAGATGCTGAAGTGAAGGATTATAGAGAGATGCCTATAGATGCTAAAGTCTTGGTGATTCTTCTAATAGTATTAAATACTCTGGCAATATTGGTGAAACTATATAGATTAATTCTTCGATCTGATCGTATGAATCGTACTAGTACCAGTAGTTTATTGAAGGGTTGTCTTAAAAATATACGTAAGTCAGAAGATATCGCAGAGATATCTAAGCTATTGAAAGAGCTGAGAAATAATTTAGAGAAGGATATAGAGAATAAACCTGAACTGAAACATAAGCTAGATGATTATTTCAGAGAAAGTGATAGAGCTAATTATGCAATGCAGTCAAGTAGTGATAACTTTGGTCAGAAGCTTGAATATTTTAAGACTAATGCAGTTTCTATTATTAAGGAGCTAGAGAAACGTGGATAAAGTAACGGATGCAACCTCTCAATTGAATTCTAAGCTAGAACTGGCTTCTAGCTACTATGTTAATGGTGATTATCAGCTTGCTGTAGAGGCTTATAATGAATTAAAACAAGAATATCCTGCTAATCCATTGATAACAGTGAACTTAGCAAACTCTAATTACAAACTAAAAAACTATGGCAAAGCTATAAGAAATTACTACCAAGCCAAAAAAATCATTCCTCGAGATAAAGAATTGAATAACAATTTATCTATTGCATTAAATGAGATTGAACTTAAGCAACCAGCAATGCTTGCTTTTAATGGTGTTAATTTAGTAGAGTCTTTAATCCTAGTATTGATCTTGAATATCTTATTTATCCTTAGAAATCGTATGCATTTGCCTAATGCAGTTAAGTCTATATTATCCATATTATTTATATTATCCGTCTTGAATCTTGCTTTCGTTGCTTATGAACAGAAGCTAAAACACTATGCTGTGGTAACAGAGATATCTACTAAAGCCTATTCTGGGGATAATGATGCTTATAGTGAGCTGTTTGAATTATTAGATGGCCAGATTGTGGAATTAGTGAGACCTGAAGCTGATTGGTCGCAGATTAAGTATGATGGATCGCTTGGTTGGGTTAGGAATGAAAGTCTCGAGACTATATAGTTCTGCACTGACGGATTAGGATACTGCCTGTATAATTTCTAAAGGTGTCTATTAGTAACAACTATCCTGTACTCAAATTCCCCAATAATTTCCTTTGGGGCACAGCTACGGCTGCTTTCCAGATAGAAGGACATCCAGAGGAATATTTAGGTAAGCTTTCGGATTGGGCTGAGTGGTTAGATAGAGAAGATAAAGTACAGCGACCTACTAATGATGGTAGGGCTGTTAATCACTATGAACACATGATAGAAGATGTGGGTTTGATACGTGGTCTTAATAGCAATGCTTATCGTTTTTCTTTTAATTGGGCGCGCTTGCATCGTAGTCCTGGCGTCTTCGATGAAAACGCAGCTAAGTTTTATGATTCTTTGTTAGATCAATTATTGCAGAACAATCAAGCTCCCAATCAGCGTTCTGGGCGTATAGAACCCTTCGCTACTATTATTCATTTCGTGTTACCGAACTGGCTTGCTAAGGAAGGTGGTTGGGAGAATCCTAAAACTGCTCATGAGTTTGCTAACTTCACTAAGTTTTTAGTACAACGTTACGGTAACAGAATTAAGTATTGGATAACTCATAATGAGCCTAATATATTCTTAGGTTTTGGTTATGAGTCTGGGATTTGGCCTCCGGGTTACGAAAATGATTGGACTAGATATTTCAAAGCTTATCAGGGACTGCTTTTGGGGCATCAGTTGGCTTATAAGGCTATTAAAGAAGTGAACCCTAATGCGCAGGTTGGGTTCTCGCAGAATCTTTATTGCTATGAAAGTTATGATGAAAAACTAGTGACGCATAAATGGCAATCATTAGATGCTATGCCTAATGCTTTGCGTAAGCAAATACATAACTATGCATTTATAGAATCATGTGTAGAATTGGATGCACTTGATTTCCTTGGAGTTAATTATTATACGCGCTTTAGTTATAAGCTTAATCCTCATGCTAAGGATCCAACCAATCCTAATCTGGAAGCAAGTTTTTGGGGTGAACTGAATGACTTAAGTAAACTCTCTGATGAAGTTAAGGACAATAGTCTTGGTTGGGAGCTATACGCCGATGGTTTATATAAGGTTCTTACTGAGAAGAAGCTAACTAAGCTCTTAGAGGGCAAGCCTATTTATATTACTGAGAATGGTTATTGCCAGGTAGAGAGCACTGATAAAGATATAGATGATAGCTATCGTATTAAATACATTCGTGAGCACTTGATAGCTGTTCATAAAGCAATTAATAGTGGTGTAAATATTTGTGGATATTTTTATTGGAGCTTACTCGATAATTTCGAGTGGGCATTAGGCATGAAACCTAGGTTTGGATTGATTCATGTGGATCATCAGAGTTTCACGCGTACACCTAAGGCTAGCTATCATTATTATTCTGAGATATCCAAGAATAACGGACTTGCTACTGCTCCACAAAAATCTTTAGAGGTTTGTTAAACTCTATCTCCGCCTTTGTTTCGCTTATATGGTCCACTTTTAATCCCCCAGTAAAGAATAGCGAAAGGTGCACAAAATAAATAGATTGTACCTCCCACTAATAAAAAAGTTTTTAAATCAAACATATTTAAATCCTCCTTGTTTATTAATTATATCAATCCTAATTTAAGGAAAAGTGTCATAACAGTCTTGTGAAATAAGAGTAATTTAGCCTGCATACTCCCAAGGACAGTCATGACAACCAGTCATGCAACATCCCGACATAGAATTTGTCCGAAAAGCCCCATCTGCGTTGTTATGCTCGTTCTCAGAACTTGCATGCCTAGCATCTGGGAGCTTTTCGAACAAATTCTCACA
>CAYPGT010000024.1:3697-8626 GCA_964410425.1 uncultured Gammaproteobacteria bacterium | reverse complement strand
CGTTCTCAGAACTTGCATGCCTAGCATCTGGGAGCTTTTCGAACAAATTCTCACACCTTTCTTTTGAAACTTTGTTTTTAGCAGTGTCAGCTACTGTCTGAGTACGGAACAGAGCACGCTCTTTGAAAAATTCATCAAGCTCATGTTCGAAATTATCAGATTGAGTAGTTCCTGACATTTACTAATATTATACCCGTTATGACAATGATTCAGCTAATTCCTGTAATCTCATCTGCTGGTCATAGGCGCTCAGGGCATTGAATACATCGCCCATTTCACCTTCGATTACTTTTCTTAGGGGGAAGTTCTGGTTAATCCTATGTTCAGAAACCCTGTCATCTTTATAATTATAAGTTCTGATCTTCTCTTCTCTACCACCAGTTCCCACTTGGCTTTTTCTGCTGTCTCGCTGCTCTTGCTCAAGTCTTTGGCGTTCCATTTCATAAAGTTTAACCTTAAGCATCTTCATGGCTTTTTCACGGTTTTGTAGCTGTGATCTTTCTTCACGACATTGAACTACTACACCAGTAGGCTTATGTTCTAGTCTGACAGCGGTTTCTACCTTGTTTACGTTTTGTCCACCAGCACCACCAGCTCGGCAAGTAGTCAGGAGAATATCCTCTGGTTTGATTTCTATAGTTACATCGTCGTCCACTTCTGGCATTATGGCAACAGTTACAGTGCTAGTATGAACTCTACCTTGCGATTCTGTTGCAGGTACTCTTTGTACGCGATGTACGCCAGATTCGTATTTAAGCTTACTGTAAACCTCTTCACCAGTGATCTCAAAAACCACTTCTTTATAACCACCTAACTCAGAATCACTGAAGTCAATCATTTGATGTCTGAAACCAACCTTATCGCAGTAGCGAATATACATACGGTAAAGATCACCAACGAAGATAGCTGCCTCATCACCGCCAGTCCCCGCACGGATTTCCACGATGATGTCTTTATCATCATTCGGGTCTTTAGGGAGAAGAAGTATTTTCAGATCTTCAGATAGTTTAGGTATAGCTTTCTCGGCTTCTTCTATTTCAATCTGTGCCATTTCTCTAAGCTCGGCATCTTGCTCACCTTTAAGTATCTCTCTACCTTCCTGTGCTTGTTTGACTAGCTCTTTATAACGAGTAAATTGCTCAACAGTTTTAGCAAGCTTTTTTAAGTTACGAGTTATTTTTTGATACTCTTTCTGATCTTGTAGGATCGCAGGATCCGCAAGTTTACCTTGCAAAGTTTGGTAATTTCTTTCAATATCTTGTAGTTTATTGTAGAGTGTTTGTTCTATCATTTTGGTCTAAGGTCTAGAGTTTACTATCGACAACTTTTAACAGACTAAATATATCACCATCGGCAGGGAATATGCGTTAATACTTGTTTAAAACTTGTACAAATTACCATTGCGCTAGAAGCTATAATTGTAACTTCACATGAATAGTAGTTTTACCAAGCCCAAACCTAAAATAGATACTTCGCTCTTGCCTCATAGTCTTGAAGCCGAGCAAGCTGTCTTGGGGGCAATTTTGGTAGATGCCGATGCTTTACACAGGGTTGTTGAATTTATAGAGAAATCTAGTTTCTTTTATAAGAGATCCCATCAGTTGATCTATGAATCATTTTTGGCTCTATTTAATAAGAATGAGAACATAGATACTTTAACAGCTGCTCAGTACCTTAAAGATCAAGGATCTTTAGATGAAGTAGGCGGTAGAACTTATTTATCTGCACTGACTGATCACGCACCGATTGCTGCTAACGCGCCGCATTACGCCAAAATCATTCAGTCTAAAGCTTTACTCAGAGGCATGATACTTGCTGGTAACGAGATCGTGGAACTTGGCTATCATGCAGAGGAAGATTTGGATACTTTAGTTGATAAAGCCGAACAATTAATATTCGATCTATCGCAAACTAAATCTCGAGAGCAGTTAATTCATATTGGTGACCTAGTTCATAGAAGTTGGCAAATTCTAGAAGAAAGAGAAGCTAACAAAAATCAGCTCTCTGGTATCAATACTGGGTTCCATGACTTAAACACACTAACTTCTGGCTTACAGAAGAGTGATTTATTGATTTTGGCAGCTCGTCCTGCTATGGGTAAGACCTCGCTTGCCTTGAATATTGCCGAGAATGTAGCGGTTAAGTATAAGCATCCTGTGGCTATCTTTAGTTTAGAGATGTCTAAGGAACAGTTAGTGCAAAGATTACTCTGTTCTAGAGCAGAAGTGGATAGTTCTAGAGTTAGATCTGGGCAGCTGCATGCCGATGACTGGGCTAAATTGGGAACAGCTATGAGTGATTTAGGAGAAGCGCCTATTTATATCGATGATTCTGCGGGTGTCTCTGTGATGGAATTACGTGGTAAATGTCGTCGTTTGCAAGCACAATGTGGTGGTAAGTTGGGTTTGGTGGTAGTTGACTATTTACAGTTACTTGAAGGTAGGTCTAATGACACCAGGATCAATCAGATCTCTGAGATCTCTCGTGGATTGAAAATGATGGCGCGTGAACTTAATGTCCCAGTCTTAGCTCTGTCTCAGCTATCGCGTGCTGTAGAAGCTCGTCAGGATAAGCGTCCTATGCTTTCGGACTTGCGTGAGAGTGGATCTTTGGAGCAGGATGCAGATATAGTGCTATTTATTTATAGAGACGATTACTATAATCCTGAGTCTGAGAAGGCTGGTATTGCAGATGTGATTATTTCTAAGCATAGATCTGGTCCCGTGGGAGTGGTAGAACTCTTATTCCAAAATAATATAACCAAATTTAAAAATCCTTTGCCTAATGCTTAAGGGGTAGATTATCATAATTTAATAAGATTTTAGAACACTTTGCTCAAGTATTTGGAAACTTTGTCGATTTAGCTATCTAGGTTGGAAGGCCTTTTGGGTTGTGAATGGGGTTCGGGAAGAAAATATATATAATAATTATACTAGCACTTAGCTTGTGTCCAGGCTTGGCTAAGGCTGAATCTCAAGTGAAATACTATGATCCAGTGAAGTACGTTACTGGTGTCAGTCCTGATTTGAAATTAAGATTGCATGAAAATGACCGCTCCTTAAATTTGCAAAAAGATAAGGCTGAGTTAAGAATGGCTATGGATGCTACTTCGTTGACTCAAGCAGCACAGTACCCACAAACATATAGGGTAGAGGCCTATGTATATGCTGAAGATGGTTCTAAGAAGCTTATCAGTATAGTTACTCCAACCTTGGTCAATGATAGACAGGCGGGTAATTCTTCTTTTACACTACCCTTGAATAATTTTGATTCTAGTGCAGATCTGTATTTTGATCTCTATAATACTAGTGGGATATTGGTGAATACTTATAAATCACCAATTGAAATTAAGAATTTTAGTACTTCATCTGTTGTAGGTCCTTTGGTCAGTTCGGATTGCGTTGGTAATTTTGGAGCATGTCAACTTAAATATTTATTTGATACTGTGAAGTTTGAAGCTGTACCACGTAGAACACCAGCTGCAACTGTATCTCAGAATCTTGACGGCACTTACACCGTGGCTATGCCAATGATGAAAGTACAAAAAAGAGCTGGAAGAAAGGTCTCTAGAAATAAGATAGTTGGTGGAAAATCTAGACAAATTACCGGACCAATGGTCTCAGCTGTTAATTTTGGAGAATCAGAAGATGCTCTTAGTACAGTTTTCTTTGACCAAGGTAGTCAAAAACTTAATTTCTCATTCAATGATCAAGAGTCAAGTGCTGTGACTTTTGATTCTTATGGAAGAGTTGGTATTGGAGTTGATAATATTGCTGCTTACTTGGATGTCAAAGGAGGCGATGGCACAACACCAAGTCTCAGAATCAATCCTGGAGCTTTATCAGCATCTTTATTAGATGGTGCTCTAGAGTATGATGGTAATCATTTATATTTCACTGCTGGCGGTACACGCGAAGAGGTAGCTTTAGGAGCTATGGCACAAGGACCAGAAGGTCCTCGTGGTTTGCAAGGGATTGCGGGACCTCAAGGTGCTACTGGAGCGACCGGTGCTACCGGACCTCCGGGACCAGCTGGTGCTAGTGGCAGTTTTGGAGCTGGTAATGCAACTCTTAATGGTACTCTTAGTTTTGTTAATGGTGCTAGATTAGAAGCGGCTCAATTTAATGGAACAAGTTTATTCTTAACTAATAGTACTGCTAAATTTAACGGTGGAATTTTAATACCAGCAAGTGCTGGAGCTAACAAGGTACTTACTTCAGATGGTTCTGGTAATGCTACTTGGCAAACAGCTGCAACTGCAGCAACTACCCTTGGTGGGCTAAGCTCAGCTAAGTTTTTGCAAAATGGTAATAACTTAAGTGATTTAGCTAGTGCAAGTACAGCTAGAACTAACTTAGGTTTAGCTATAGGGACTAATGTGCAAGCTCATGCAGCTAATTTAGATTTGTTAGCTGTGAAAGTGGTTCCTGCAGGAGTTTTGCTGGGTACGACTGATACTCAAACTCTTACTAATAAAACTTTAACTAGTCCTACAATCAATTCTGCGGCTTTAGTGACACCAAGTCTTAATGGCGCAGTGAGCTTTGTTAACTCTAATTCTTGGTTGCAAGGAGCTAAGTTTAACGGAACAAGTTTATTTTTAACCAATAGTACGGCGAAGTTTAATGGTGGAATCTTAATACCAGCGAGTGCTGGTGCTAATAAGGTGCTTACTTCAGATGGTTCTGGTAATGCTACTTGGCAAGCGATCAGTGGTACTAATGTTACTGGTGTGTTACTGGCTGCTAATAATTTAAGTGATGTTACGGCATCTACGGCTAGAACTAATTTAGGTTTGGCAATAGGAACTAATGTTCAAGCCTATAACGCTAAATTAGCTTCTGTGGCTGGTTTGACACTCACTAATGGTGATTTGGTTTATAGCGTTAATGGATCTTTAGCAAGATTAGCTAAGGGCACTAACCATTA
>CAYPGT010000024.1:0-3597 GCA_964410425.1 uncultured Gammaproteobacteria bacterium | reverse complement strand
GGTGGAGGTACTCCTGGTGGTTCTAATACTCAGATTCAGTTTAACAACTCCGGGTCTTTCAGTGGTAGTTCAAGTTTAACTTGGGATGGTTCTAGCTTTAAGACACCGAATGTTTTTGTGAACAACGGTACGGTTGGTAACCCTTCAGTATCATTTAAGAATAATAGTAGTGTAGGTATTTATAAGAATACATCTGACCAAATGGTTTTTGTGGGTGTTGGCAGTAATGAAGCCATGTTTGTTTACGGTGGGCAAGTAGGTATAGGTGCAGCCAGTCCTGATGCAAGACTCTATGTATCTGGAGACTTTAAGGCTACTGGAGTGATTTATGGACCTAATGGTGATGCAAGTAACCCAGCTTATACTTTCACCAGTGATACTGACACTGGGATGTTTCGAGCTGCTTCTGATAGCTTAGCTTTCACTGCTGGCGGAACTAAGACCTTAGTCGTAAATAGTGGTAATGTAGGCATCGGTACTTCTAGCGTAGATACGACCCTTGAAGTTAACGGAGCCAATATGTCTAATACCTTCGTTAATAAATCTTTCTATAGTAACACCAGTGGAGCTAACGTAACTATCAATTGGAATAATGGTAATAAACAAAAAATTACTTTAGCGCATAACGTGACTTTTGCTTTCACTGATCCTAGTGCTGGAGTTGGATCATTTAGCTTAAAGATTACTCAAGATGGAACTGGCTCTAGGACCGTAACTTGGCCAGCTTCAGTTAAGTGGCCTGGTGGAGTAGCGCCTACGCTTTCTACTGCTCCTGGATATATAGATATAGTTACCTGTATCTATGATAGTGGTCCAGTTTATTATTGCCAAATAGGGTTAGATTTTAGATGATCTCTAGAAATCACCGCCGGTGAAACTACTAGGACTACTTTGAGTGTTAAAGTTCCAAGTACTGTTGTTGGATATTCCTGAGAATGAGTTACCACTTAAGTCAAGTATAGATCCTGTATCAACTTGAACATAGTAGCCTGTATCATTAGTAAAAGCTGTTGATGGTTTAATGGTAATGGTGCTTGTGCCCCAGCCGCTGATATAAGAAGAGTTAACACCCATGGTACTCAATACTGTATCATCACTGGATTTCTTGATAACTACATTGCCACTACCAGCTTGTACGGCTTCATCAAATACCATGCTGATACTAGAATATGATTGAACGAATCGTGCATTATCAGGTGGTGAGAAATAACTTACAGACGGTCCTGTGACATCGCCGCCGCCACTGGCAACTGTGACAAAGTTCCAGGTATTAGCACTGCTTATACCTGCATAGCTATTACCGGATGTGTCATCGAATGCTGTAGCATCTACTGTGACGTAATAACTTGTAGCATTAGTTAAATCGGAACTTGGGTTAATAGTTATAGTTGAAGTGCCGCTACCGCTTACGTTGCCGCTGCCTACTGCCATAGATGCAAACAAAGTACCAGCGCCTGTATAAATATTAATGTTGCCGCTTTGAGCTGTGACACTTTCGTCGAAATTCATTACCAAGTTAGAATTGACTGCAACACCAGTAGCATTATCAGCTGGACTGAAACTACTTATGCTTGGATTGGTAGTGTCTGCTCCAGCAGAGCTTTCCTGAGTGCTAACTGTATAGAATGTAGATGGAGAATATTGGTTGTCATATTCAGTCTTAATCCAGGCTGCTGAATAGGTTCCATTAGATATGTGAACTTCGTCGAAACGTGCAGGTGCATAAGCAGTACTAACTGACATAGTACTATGGTATCCCAGGTAGAGGCTAGATCCTCCACCACCTGAAGATGCAGCTACGCTGTGATTGTAGCTAAGAGTTTTTTCTGCGCCATCAATGTATAACTTGAATCTATTGCTGTTGCCACTTGCAGTTCCGTCGAAAACATTAACTATATAATGCCAGTTTGTATCTTGAGCATCGCTATAAGTTTCATAGCTACTGTAAGTGTTTTCGGATAACTTATAAGTACCATCATTATAAATATGGATAATCGAACTAGATGATCCTTTGTCGAAAATAGGCATGGTGCTGCTGGTATTGGTACGTTTAAACCATGTTGATAAAGTGTATTTAGTCTTAGTATCTATCGCTGAGATGTTGCCGTAGTCAACATAGTCATTAGAGCCATCTAATTTCAAACCGTTACCGATTTGTCCTGCGATTTTATTACTGCTAGGCATAGAACCTTTACTAGTACCGTCTTTATTGTTAGTAGTACTGTCCTGGAACTCAGCGTCAGCATCACTGCTAGTCGGAGTTTCAGCAAAGTGAGAAACTACTTGATAGCTAGATTTCCAAGTGGAGGTGCTATTGGTTTCAGCTCCCGAGCTGTAGCCGTAGTAGATATAAAAATCACTATTGCTAGTGTTGTATAGATTTGCAGCCTTAAACCAAAGCACTCCAGTTTGTGCTGTGGTGTTGATAGATTCAAGCTCTCTTGATAGTTTAGTCCCAATACTGTCGGTCACTACGATGTCTGAACCATCTGATTTAACATTAGTAAAGAAACTGCTTCCAAGGTTGTTTAGATTCACCATAACTGGGAAGCTTGCTAGATCTCCGTTAACCTTAGAATTTTGCACGGTGATTTTTGTTCTATATGTCCAGTTGTTGCTATACCAGGCTCCAGCTGCAGCTTCGGTTGTAAAGTTCCAGTCTGTGCTGTTAGATATACCCGCATAGGAATTACCGGCTAAGTCATCAAATGCTGTAGCATCAATATTAATGTAATAGCCATTAGAAGTTGCTAAATCTGATGGTGGATTAATAGTGATACTTGTGGTGCCATTACCTGTTACATAGCCTGAGCCTACTGCTATAGTTTGCAGAGTACCACCATTGGATGATCGTTTAATAATGATGTTACCGGTTTGAGTTTCTACAGCTTCGCTGAAAGTAATTACCAAATTAGCACTAGTGGATACACCGGTCTCACCATCTGCAGGACTTAAAGTAGACACTGTTGGATTGGTAGTATCGACGAAAACTTCTTCTGAAGCAACTGTATAGAAGGTAGAAGGAGAATATTGGTTGTCGTACTCTGTCTTAATCCAGGCTGCTGAGTAGGTTCCGTTAGATACGTGAACTTCATCGAAACGAGCAGGTGCATATGCTGTGCTAACCGTCATAGTGGCGTGGTATCCCAGATAGAGGTTATAGCCACCACCGCCCGAAGATGCTGCCACACTGTGATTATAAGTAAGAGTTTTTTCTACACCATCAATATATAGCTTGAATCTATTGCTATTACCGCTTGCAGTTCCGTCAAAAACATTAACGAGGTAGTGCCAGTTGGTATCCTGAGCATCACTATAAGTTTCATAACTACTGTAAATATTCTCGGATAACTTATAAGTACCATCATTATAAACATGAATAATTGAACTAGATGAGCCCTTGTTGAAAATAGGCATAGTGCTTGTAGTATTGGTACGCTTAAACCAAGTTGATAGAGTGTATTTGGACTTAGTATCTATGGTTGAAATATTGCCATAATCAACATAGTCATTAGAGCCATCTAGCTTAAGACCATTACCAATTTGTCCTAGGATCTTGTTGCTAGTTGGCATAGAACCCTTACTGGTACCATCTTT
>CAYPGT010000023.1:11556-29604 GCA_964410425.1 uncultured Gammaproteobacteria bacterium | reverse complement strand
CCTTGTTGATCAAGATAACTATAACATGCTCTATAATAATAAGTCTCTTGGAAATTATCCTCGCACTTGATATAGGCCTAAAGCGCACTGGTATAGCCAGGGCAGACGCTCAAGGTATTTTGGTTAAAGCTCTTAAAACCATAGCGACTGAAAATATTATCGATGAATTGAATAATATTAGTGAAGATTATGAAATCAGCAAAATTATTATTGGTTTACCTATAAATATAGAAGGCAGCAAAGATACTGAACTTATGATCAAAGAGCAAGCTAGGCTCATACAAAAACAATTGCCTAAAGTTGAAATAATCTTTGAAAATGAAGCTTGCTCTAGTAAAGAAGCTGAACAAAGATTGAAAGATCGGGGTATCCACCTAAACAAAGATAACAAAGCACTAATAGATGCCGAAGCAGCTTCTGTAATATTGGAGCAGTATTTTAGTTAGTTAATCCCACCTAGTCTATATAGCCTAGCCCTCTAGACTCGGATAATGAGCCGTAGATCAGGAACTCTCGGCCACCTGCACTAAGAAGCTATAGAAAATAACCTAAAAGACCTAGAAGTAGAAAACTAAATAGGGCCAATAAAGTATTTGAGGTTAAAAACTCACTTAAGCCATGGACGACTCATCTTACATCAGACCAATAAATCCCACCGATAGTCTCGGAGTAGCCTTGCAGGGCCTCAATATGCGTAGTAAAGCTATCGCTGGAAATTTAGCAAACACCAACACCCCTAATTATAAAAGAAAAATCGTCGACTTTGAAGAACAACTTAAACAAGTTCAAAGCAAAGTGAGACTTAGTGATATCCCATTAACGACAACCAATGATAAACACTTTGATAACGAAGTCAATTCCATACAAGAGGTCAAACCAACAATTGGAACTGATCCTTCAAGCATATTTGTAGATCATAACAACATAGATATAGATAGAGAAATGTTAGATCTAGCTAAAACAGGACTTAATTACAAAGCTATAACAAGCATGACAAAAAAATATTTCGAACAAATGAAAGGAATAGTTAGAGGTTAACAATTATGGACATGGATATTCTTAATACAGCTGGATCGGCTCTGTCTGCAGAAAGACTAAGGATGGATGTTATTTCCAGTAACATCGCTAACACTAATACTACTTATGATGTAAACGGTGAATACAATCCCTACAAAAGAAAAGTTGTTCAATTTGAAACTATTTTAGATCAAAAAACGGGACTCTCTAAAGGAATCACAGTTAAACAAATTACCGATGATCAAGAAGAGCTAAGAAAAGTTTATGATCCAAGTAATCCTAATGCGGATGAAACAGGCTACGTAGAGTATCCAAATGTTTCTATGGAAAGAGAGATGGTTGACTTAGTAACAGCGAAGACAGCTTACGAAGCAAACATCAAAGCCATTCAAGTTTTCAAGACCATGTTCAATTCAGCACTAGAAATATAATCTATGACCCTAAGCCCAGTTAAATTCAATCTACCACCGCTAGAGACCCCTCTACTGAAAGCCGGTATTGAATATGATGAAACGCCTAGTAAATCCAAAGGAGCCGCCAGCAGTTTTGCACAAGTTTTGGGAAACGCACTAGGAGATCTTAAAAATGCTCATAACCAAACCAATATAGCCATGGAAAAATACAGTGCTGGTGAAGATATAGATGTTGCTGATGTAATGATGAGTATAGAAAAAACACAAATTGCAACAGAATTAGCAATCCAAGTCAGAAATAGACTAGTAGAAGGTTTTAATCAATTAATTAGGATACAAATTTAACTAAGGAGCAATAATGGCAGAAGTAACAACAATGGAAAATCCAACACAGGCAAGTGCTCAAGCACCTCAAGCAGCTCGCCCCAGCAAGAAGGCTAGCACAAGTGCACTCGCTGGTTTAGACATGAAAAGCATGATGTTCATTGGTATTGCCGTGATCGCCATTATGGTGCTTGTCGGTAAAATGCTCCTCAGTCCCAAATACCAAACCTTATATTCTAATTTAGATCAGTCTGATGCAGCTGCAATCAGCTCCTACCTAGAAAAAAGCAAAGTTAAATTTAAGATCTCACCTGATGGAGAAAACATCTCTGTGGCTGGTACATCAGTTCCTAAGCTAAGACTAGACATGGCTTCTAAAGGTCTGCCTAAGGGTACAGGAGTGGGTTTTGAGATTTTTGACAAAACTAATATTAATATTTCTGATTTCAACCAGAAAATAAACTATAACCGTGCATTAGAAGGCGAACTTGCAAGAACCATAAGTTCTTTAGATTCAATTAAAACAGCAAAAGTCCACCTTGCGATAGCTAAAAAAAGTATTTTCAAGAATGAGCAAGGTGAAACTAAAGCATCAGTAATTATCACCCCTGAGTTTGGCGCCACATTAAAAGATGAGCAAATCAAAGGCATCCAGCACTTAGTAGCAAGTTCTGTAGAAGGACTCACCCCTCAAAACGTACAAATCACTGACCACGAAGGTAGAGCTTTAGTACAACCTACAGATGAAGATTCTGTTAAAAGCATGCAAATCGAAAACAACGATAAAAAACTCAAAGATTTTGAGAAAAAGCTTGAAACTGATTTGCAGAGCATGCTCTCTCCTATATTAGGAGACGGTAATGTTCTAATCAATGTCACAGCTGAGATGAACTTCGACGAATCAGAGATGAATATTGAGCTTTATTCTCCAACAGTCGGAGAGGATGGACAAAAAGCAGAGCCCGTTGTTAGAAGCGAAAAAATTGCTACTGAAAAATATAGAAATGACTCTCCTAAAAATTTCGGAACTGTAGGCACACAGAACAATATGCCAGGCTTTGTTAAAAAGGGAGAAGGAAGACCACAAGAAGCCCGAGACTATCTTAAAGAAGACAAAACCATGAACTATGAAGTCAGCAAATCTGTTGAAAGAATCAGAAAAGCTAGTGGTTTTGTAAAAAAAGTATCTGTCGCCGTCGTAGTTAATAAAGAATTAAGTCCTGCAGAAAGAAGCACTCTAAGACAAACTGTACAAGTAGCAGCAGGATTAAATTTAGACCGTGGTGATCAAGTAATAGTAACAGGTATACGCTTCTCATCAACACCGTATTCTGATATTGCTGATCAAGAAGCTAAGAAACAGTTTGATGATTTAGACAGACAGTCTAGATTGAAGAAATACATTTCCCTAGCGTTAATAGTGGCAATGGGTATCGGAATAGCAATATTAGTACTATTCTCACTTACCACTAGTGTTGATAGCAAGCGCTCTAAAGAGATTGACTCTATACTTCAAGAAGAGGATATCCCTCTATTAAATACTATAGATGAAAAAATCCAAGAGGCAGAGGAAGCTTATCACAGACAATTATCGCTTGAAGGCAATCGCAGTGTTGCTTCCATGAAAGAAGGTCTCTCTCAAATGGCGGCTCAAGATCCTAAGAGTATAGCTAGAGGTTTACAAGCTTACATCAACGACTAAACACAATGAGCATAACAAGAAAAACAGGAGGATTAGTTAAAAATGGCTTAAAGCAAGACAGCCGTGGAACCATTGTTATCGGTGGTATGAACGAAGCTGATATGTCTAGCAAAAAAGATTTTTTGCTAGAGATGATTAATGAAGCCAAACTTAGAGCTGAAGCTGAGATTCAGGATATAAAAGACCAAGCTCATATGGAAGCAAACCAAATCATAGAAAGGGCTAAGGCTGAAGCTGAGGCTGTAGAAAATCAAGCTTATAATGAAGGTTATGAGGCTGGTAAACAAGAGGCTATTCTTGCAACTAATGAAGAATTAAGCATTATTATCCTAGAAGCTAATAATATGCTTGAAAGTATCAAAAAAGAAAAAGATGAAATCTTACAAGATGAAGAAACAAGGATTTATCAAATAATATTATCAATTGCCAGAAAATTACTTAAGCGAGACCTACAGTTAAATAAAGAAGTCTCCCTTGAATTTATTAGCCAAGCAATTAAAAAGCTTGAAAATAAAGTTAGCGTCAACATCATTTGCAATAATGAAATAGCCAATAAAATAAATGAGCTAAGAAGCACATTAATAGAAGCCAATCCTGGACTAGAAAACCTCAATATCACGGGTGATATAAAATTAGAACCTGGTGATATAGTGCTTGAATCTAATAACGAAAGGCTAGATTTTAAGCTAGAAACAATGCTCGAAGAATTAAGTAAAGAAATCATCAAATAATGAAAGTAGACTTTGAAAAACTTGAAAATAATATTGAAGAAGCAAATATTATTAGAACGCTCGGCAAGGTCACAAAGATCATTGGCTTGATGATTGAAGCAGAGGGGCTTAATGTTGAACTAGGAGAACTTTGTTATATTCAAGGTCCTAGAACAAGAGTCAAGGCTGAAGTGGTGGGATTCAAAGATGGGCTAGCTCAATTAATGCCACTTGCAGATGTGCATGAAATTAAGATGGGCGCAGATGTCATACCTAGCAAACAACAATTATCAATCAAAATCGGACCAGAATTAATAGGACGCATCGTTAACGCCTTTGGGGAAACCATAGATGAAGGCAAGACACCTAGAACTATTGCTGAAGTACCTCAATGGGGAGCTAAGATCAATCCTCTTAAAAAAACTCGCATTAGCGAACCCTTGCATTTTGGTGTTAAGGCTATGGACGGTCTTTTAACTTGTGGTAAAGGTCAACGTCTGGGAATCTTTGCTGGTTCTGGTGTTGGGAAAAGTACGCTTATGGGCATGATTGCTAAGAACTCAGATGCCGACCTGAATGTTATCGCTCTAGTAGGCGAGCGCAGTAGAGAAGTAAGAGAGTTTATAGAAGAGTGTCTTGGACCAGAAGGTCTTAAGAAATCCATTGTCATTGTTGCCACTGGTGATGAACCAAGCTTAGTAAGAGTTAAAGCTGCCTTATTCGCTCATTCTATCGCTGAATATTTCAGAGATGTAGAAGGCAAAAACGTTCTATTAATGCTTGATAGTATCACTCGTGTGGCTCTAGCTCAACGCGAGATTGGGCTAGCCGTTGGTGAGCCACCTGCTACTAGAGGCTACACTCCAAGCGTGTTTGCGCTGATTCCTAAATTACTAGAGCGGTCAGGAACTAGTGAGCACGGTACTATTAGTGCTTTATACACTATCTTAGTAGAAGGGGATGACCTCAATGAACCTGTAAGCGATTTAGCACGCGGTGTGTTAGATGGACACATTGTTCTTAGCCGTGAACTTGCTCACCGTAACCATTTCCCTGCAATAGACGTATTGCAATCAGTAAGTAGAGTTATGCCTAATATAGTGTCTGAAGCACATTTAGAAACAGCAAGCTATATTAAATCGCTAATGGCAAGCTATAGAGAGGCTCAGGACTTGATCAATATAGGCGCTTACCAACAAGGAAGTAACGCAAATATAGACAGAGCTATTAAAGCTCAAGCTAAAATAAATCAATTACTTAAACAAAAGGTCAACGAGTTTCCTAGTGAGGAAGAGACTTTTGAACTGATGAATGCAATAGTTAATTAACTAGCAGTTTTCGCCCAAGCTTTAATCTGAGGTACTTTGGAGTCTAAGAATTTCATGAATCCGCCTTTAAGAATAAATTCTTTCTTGAGAGGATCTAAATTAAACGTATAAGTCTTACCGCCTGCTTTTAGGGTCTGCGCATCAACATCAATTTCTATATCACCAGCAACCTTAGAGATCTCATCAATCTCTGCTTGATTTAACTTAACTGGGACCAAAGCGTTGTTATAACAGTTCTCTTCAAAAATTCGCGCAAAGTTTAAAGCAATCACCGCCTTGAAACCTCTATCAGTAATAGCCCAAACAGCATGCTCGCGAGATGAACCGCAACCAAAATTCTCCAGAGTAATAATAATTTGGCAGTCTTGATGATCGATTGCATCTAATGGATTATTCGGTAAATCCTCAAACAAATGTATTCCCAGGCCAGTCTTAGAGATACCGGTAAGATACCTAGCGGGTATGATCTGGTCAGTATCTATATTAGAAGTGAGAATGTTGAGCGCCTTGCCTTTAATTTTCATGATAAGGGCGATTTTAGCACTGTTGGCGCCATTAATTGAGACTCTAAATAGTAAAATAATACTTGCTTCGCCAGGTCTTATCTGTTATCATTGACGCGATGGAGCGCATCGTTTTTCCTTTCCCCCAACATTTTCTTGGTCTTGTAGGTAACCTTGCAAATGCCTGTAACAAAAAGACAGGAAAAGATGCTCTTAAAAAATTACAACTAGCTTGTAAGAGTTTTTCACAGGGCGATAAGGAGGCCTGTGAACGGCAAAAACAAATCTTTCATGCTGTTCAGCAAAACTTAAGTCCAGAAGTTCTATTAGCATTCTTAAACGCAATAATCAGAGGGAATACAAGTAAGCTAAGTACCTTACTAAAAAGTTTTGTAAAAAAGTATTCTCCTAGTAGTCAAATTATAGAAACTGCTCTTAAGTCATTAAAAAACTACCAATCACTTAGTATTGGGACGCAGGCTAATAATACGGTACAATTCCCACCAGGAGAGCTTGGTTGCAGTAGAGAACATTGCACATTCACAAGAGTCAATAATACTTTAATTACAGCCTTACCAAATGCTCATGGGGACACATATATAAATGGCCTTCTCTTAGTCAAAAATGATCATCGACAACTACAAGGCGGAGATACTATCACGCTCGGATCTGGAGATCCGAAGTCGGCATTTCTTAGTTTCACTATACCTAATGGTCTTAGCCAAACATGGGGAACTGCTACTTAGGCTATATGGATAGATTAACCTTAACTAGTCCCTTAAAAGCAAACTCAATAAGTGGGGTTACTGACGCCAAGTTGCCAGACGTCGCTGTAATTGTAGGAGTACACGCTAATTTAGAGCCTATTCATCGACCACCAACTCGTGAGGTCAAAAAAGAAGAAAGGGGCCTTAGTAGGGAGTATTTAGAAGCAATAGATTTTGTAATGAAAGAAGCTCTGCCCCATGATAGACATCCTAATAATAAGAATCTATCAAAAAACAACTATCTCTATTCAGCAAATAATCTGAGATCTATACAAAGACTTAGTGGACTAAATTTAGAACGGTTTTTTACTGCAAAATTGTCAGTTGATTATGCCTATTCTATGTTCAGGAGAAGGCAATGGAAGATAAGATTTTATCCATGGCACTTTTCTAGATACGATCGTCGGCATGAGCCTGTATTTAGTTTTAATGAATTAAGACTAGCTTTAATTAAAGCCACTCTCTCATATAATGGGACACCTGCATATATTGAAAATTATCGAGAGCATTCTCGAAATCAGGAGTTTGTTAGAAAAGAACTAAAAGAATTAGAAAAGCATCTGTCTGATGATGAGCTTGTTTTAGTAAACAATGTAATTCAACGACTCGTAAGAAACCATAAAAAAAGAATGGGGAGAGAGGTACTAACTACAATGCAAGAGTTGAGTGGTATCGGGGCTAGATACTTAGTGTATCCAATGCTTAAGTTATCTAACAATACTAAGCTTGGTAGATACTTTACAGAAGAAGAATTAAAGCTCATATTAATAGAAGCTACCCTTGCTTTCCCATCAAAACCACCTTATTTAGTAAGTGACTATTTAAATTATAAAGTTGACCCAAAATTACTTAACGATAAGGATAGCCCTACTTTATATGGAGTTTGTAGTCGTGGAGTAGCTCTATGGTCTAAAAGGATTAAAAGAATCTGCTCATATTTAGAAATAGATCCTAGATCACTCTCTGACAAAGAAATGTTTCGTCTCGTATTGGCTGCAGATAAAATTGATAACCATACTGTCAGTGAATCTTGGTATATAGACACTGATGATGAGCTAAAACTAATTGCAGAAGCTTTTAGAGCAAACGGAGAAGATATTTTAGAACAAGCCATGAAACATACCAGGGGTGGCAGTTGCGCAAATCCCATTACATAAATATCATTTCGGCTCTATATGAATAGTGACCTGAGCTTCGCCAAATTTTTCAATAATTTTCTTTTCTATTTCGTGACTCAATCTATGAGCCTCACTTAGAGAATCGGTATCGAATTTCACTGTCATTTCCACAAAAGAATGTTCATGTCCCTTGCGGGAACGGAAATCCTCAAACTTAATAACCTTATCTGTGGAGTGCACTAGATTATGAATTTGTTCAGGCTGTAACCAAGCTTCATCCACAAGAATCGGCACAGTTTGCTTAAGTATAATCCAGCCGCTACGTAATATCACCACGGCGATCACTAGCCCAAGTAAAGGATCTAACCATAGATAACCGCGAGCAATAAAAACCATACTAGTAAGAATTGAAATCGTAATCAGAATATCAGAGAAAGTATGAGCAGCATCTGCCTTAAGTAACTGACTGTGCAAGCGATCCGCAGCTTTATTTTCGTAAGCCCAAACAAAAATATTTATGGTAAGGGTTAAGATCAATAAATAAATCGTTTGCTCATCAATTTGTGGATAGGCTGCTGGGTTAAGCAAACGAATGGCAGATTTCTCAATTAATTCAAAACTTGCTATCACCAAAAAGGCCACTACTGCAAGCGCACCCAATGTCTCAAACTTGGAATGTCCATATGGATGTTTCTTGTCTGGAGGTTCTGCAGCAAGCCCTATCATTACAATACCAAGTATATTATTAAAGCTATCTATCCCAGAGTGAATACCATCTGCAATAATGCTCAGCGAGTGACTCTTAAAACCAATAAACAACTTAATGACAAAGACTAGTACATTAAGTACTAATATCCATTTAAGAATCTTGCTAACCTGAGAACTTGTTTTTTCTTCGAGTGGTAGCTTGAGGTGCATTAATTATCTAAGACAAGCCCGACACGACTTGCGAAGCGACTATCCTAAACCAATTCATACCAAAAATACCAAAGCCCGTCATTAATGCAACCGTGATTGCCATGGATAAATTAACTAGGCCATAACCCTGAGTAGGACCACATGACTTAACAAGCTTCAGTAAACAGAATGATGAATCAACGTCGTCAAGCTGTTTCACTGCTGTTGAAGGCTGATCTACAACCATAATCTTCACTAAATACAAGTAATAATAAAGTCCGACTAAAGAGCCTAGTAAACCAACCACTGCTAAAATCTGCCCAACTTGTAATCCTGCAATATTAGTTCCAGAAGCATAAGCCGAAGAGAATAAATAAAACTTGGCTATGAAACCCGCTGGAATAAACGGCAAGCCTGCAAGGTTAATCAAACACAAAGAAGTAGCAATCGCCATCCATGGACGCTTCTTAATCAAGCCTGCCATATCATAGATCGAGTCTGTACCAGCGTTCTGTTCAAAATATATCAAACCAAGGAAAACTCCCGTGTTCATTAATGCATAAACACTAAGATACATCACTAAGGCCGCAATACTCTCCTTCTGAAAAACAGCCAGTCCAATGATTAAATAGCCAGCCTGTGCGATTGAAGAATAAGCTAAGAGTCTTTTAGCCGAAGCTCTCGATATCATTTGGATCACACCAACATAGTTACCAATTACTATAGATAGAACTGCTATTACCGCAAACAAAATAGTAATCAATTCATTATTAAACACCGAGTTAAATAATCTAATAGCCAAACCAAAAGCCGCTGTCTTAGAAACTACAGAAAGGAAGGCTGTAGTAACTGTTGGAGCTCCATTGTAAACATCTGGAGACCAGTTGTGAAAAGGCACTGCCGCAAGCTTAAACGACACCGCTGCCACTAAACAAGTTGCCACTAAAGTTATTACTGCAGGAGATAAAGCACCAATAATATTAAGCTGATATAACCTAAACGCTACTTCATCAAAATTAGTTAAACCAGTAAGTCCATATAAAAAAGAAATGCCTAGCAGTAAAGTTGCAGTAGAAACGGCAGAAGTGATTAAGTATTTAATTCCAGCCTCATTAGATTTCTGATTTAATCTTGCATAAGAAGCAAGTAAGATAGCTCCTAATCCTAGTGTCTCTAAAGCCACAAATAAAAACAGTAAATCATTAGCACCAACGAGCATCCCGGCTCCAAGAGTACTAGTCAAAATTATTGGATAATATTCTCCAGGGCTCTCTAACTGTCTTAGATATTGGTTGGAACCAAGAACCAAAATTGCTGTAACGAAGTAGATAAGCAGTCTGAAATATATAGATAAAGAATCCTGAGCAAAACTATTGAATAATATTGAACCTGTTTCGGCAGGGAATAATTCTCTGGCAACAGCCAAACTTACCAGGACAAGAAAAGCCACACTCATTCCAGGCACATGTCTTTTAGTAGAAGTAAACAGGCACATAGCCAAAGTTACTAAAACACCTACTATCAATATAAGCTCCGGGTACAATACTTTTGCGATCTCTATCCAATCCATAACTTTTCCATTGTATGATATATACAGAATTTGAGCAAACCAATGGCAACAAAAACCCATATTGATGCAAGCAAACTATATAAACTAGGCTTAGAGTTAACACACTTTAATACTCTTGAAGAGTCCTTGGACTTCCTTGTTAAGGATCTAGTGAAATTATTGAAACTTGATAATGCTTATTTTGATTTCAACATAAACCCATATTCAGGGCTCAACAAAGGATCAATAGTTAAATCTGCTGCAACTTTATATCTACCAATAAATATTAGAAACCACGTTTGTGCTGTACTAGCTCTGGTGTTTTCAAATGACAAAGAAGCTCAGGTTATTTTTTCTGAAGAGAAGGAGGTTTTGGAAAACTTCTCCAAAGAAGTCTCTCAAATTATAAATCTCAACCAAACCATTGCAGATCTCAAGGCTAGTAATCAAAGCTTACTCAATCAAGATCGACTTAAATCCCAGCTTATTAGCACTATCTCACATGAGTTAAGAACCCCCATGGCAAACATTATGGGTTTCAGTGAATTGTTGTTAAATCATAATTACCTAGAATCTACGCGCCTACTATATACACAAGAAATTTACAACGCTTCACTTAGACTCTCTCATCTTATAAATAATTTCCTCGATCTATCACGGATCGAAAGTGGTAACGAACTGATGTTAAATAGCTTTGAAGAAGTTGAGCTAGACTGGCTTGCTGAAAGAGCCTGGTCACACTTAGGTGCTATAAATCAAAAACACCAAATCAACTGGCATCTAACAAATCCACTGCCTGAAATATTCGTAGACAGTGAAGCTATCACCAGAGTTTTTATCAATTTGTTCAGCAACGCTATTAAATACTCACCTTGTTCCAGTGACGAGAAAAAAGACATCGACTGTTTTATTGAGTATAAGAACAATAATAACGAGTTATTCGTCAGTATCAAAGATGCGGGCATTGGCATGCCAGAGGAGCTGCTGGATTCTGTTTTTGAAAAGTTTTATCGCATTGAAAGCCAAAACACCAAGCATATTAGCGGTACCGGTCTCGGATTGTGGATTTCTAAGGAAATATTAGAAGCCCATGGTGGTAGAATCTGGTGTGAGAGTAAATTAGGAGAAGGTTCTCGTTTTAACTTTACTTTACCTTTAGGAGCTAGAAAAAATGTCAGTAAAATCTTACTTTATTAAAACCAAAAAATTATTTGGCGCCTGTCTTCTGTCTTTGGCAGTACTATCACCTATCGCCTATCAGCTATTAGCTCAAGCTGAGACTCAAATCAATAAAACAGTAACAACTGTAACGTCAACAGTGTCTCAGGGAACAACCTTAACCAGCACTAGCAACGGGGTTGTAGCAGAGCCTGAGAAGCCGGTCTATTATGAATTAGTTCAGGACAATCTCAAGCCCGATCCAGATGAGTTCTACGTCAACAGTATATTTGATATTCAAGGCAAACCCAAAGCATCTATCGCTAGATCACAAAATAAAAGAGCTGGTGATCTCTACGATAGCTATGTCACATGCGGCATTGGCGATTATATTGCTGATGGACTCAGGATTGACTATATAGATCCAAGGCTTAAAGAGATCATTGTGGTAAGAGATGCCACTCAAGAATATTATGTACTAACCATGAGTTATGGTACTGCTACTTCGCGATTAGTAAGAATCAAAAATTACAAACCTAAAACATTAAAAACCCCATGAAAAACCTTAAGACCACAGCCTTAATCCTAGCTTCTCTTTTTATTATTCTTGCAATAAAAGCACAGGCAGCGAGTTTACTTGCCGTCTGCTCCGATAACAATGATGTTGATACATGCCCTAAAAGCAAGCTGTTTTTCCCTATCTATGCTAAATCAGGCTCTAAAACTCCCTTCAAGTTCAAAGTAGACCCTAGTGGATTAGGAGATATCGATGCTGATACTGCTTTTAACTCAACCATAGAAGTATTAGATTTATGGGAAGCTGAGTCCAGCTTAGAGTTTCAACAGGTTGATGGCGGTAAATTTGATACTGATATAGATATATCTAACTATGATCCCATACTAAATGCTGCTCACTCATTGGGTTTTAGCCCCATCGTTTACGATGCCGATGGATCTATAACGGATGATTTGCTTGGCAGCGGCTCCAAAACTAATGTGCTTGGTTTTGCTGGAGCAACATTCTTCACCACCAGTGGTGGCACCATCACCGGGATCAAAGAATCACAAGCTGTTTTCAATGGCTATCTTTATAAAACTAGCAACGTCGGTGGCACATTTAATAGCGTGCTAAATGATTTTACAACTACTATATTGCATGAGTTCGGTCATATGTTTGGCATGGACCACACTCAGGGAGGAGATTTAGATGGATTTAATGCTCATGCTTCCGACTTAACTGATGTACCAGTGATGTTTCCTATCGCTGCTAACACATTAGTAGAATTACAAAAAGATGACACCGCAAGTGTTAAAGAAGCTTATCCACTTGGTACTGAAGCTTCTCTCTATGGACGCATAGAAGGTAAGTTACTTAAAAATGGAGCTCCAATTAAAGGTGCTAACGTTGTTGCTTTTAAAGTTGATGACTCTAATCCCCGTAAAAAAGCTGTGGCTAGTCCTTCAGACGTAGATGGAGCCGGGCTTGGAACTTTTGTCATGCCAAATTTAGATCCTGGTGCATATATAGTCAAAGCCGAGCCAATAGACTCTGATTTTGTAGATGGTAGTTCTGTCGGTTTACACTCCCCCATTAATTCAAACCTAATGACTACGGGATTTTACAAAGGTGATGGCGAGCTAGTTTTAGCAACTAGCAGCTTAAATACTGGAGTTAATCAAGCCCTACAATTAAATGTAACTGCTGGTTCAACAGCTAATATAGTATTTGATATCGGCAGCAATCCTACTGGTGGCGATAGTACAAACAATGGACAGGGAGCAAGTTTCACGCTCAGTGGTAGAGCAATTAATACTAGCAGGGGCATATTTTTAAACAGTTTTAGTACTAAAACTTTGAAACTAAAAATTACGAACCTCACCCCTGGTCAAAGCAAAACTGTTAAACTTTCAACCGACTATCCTGATCTAATTCAATTTATACCTAGCGATACTATCACTTTTCGTAAGAGTGTTAAACAAGTTACTGTGCGCTTCGCTGGCTATCTTTTATTTGTCGACGCAGTAAGTGACTTAAACGACTTAGGATCTGCTTTTATTCCACTTACAGTAGAAGATTTAGGAACGGGATATATTGATGACACACAAGGGTTTTTGGTATTCTAAATTTTTGGTTCTTGCCCAGTAGTCAGTCGGTATTGCTCTTTCCAACCGCGATCTATAGCTTCTTTAACATTTTTAACCCAGAGATATTCACTGTTATCAGCATGTGGTTCTTCGGCATCAGCATGGAATGATGTTGCAATATGACCATTGTCGCGAATTACATTTGGACTAATCACCGCAAAATCTCCTGCCTGTCGAGAATCTTCAAACTCCCTACCACAATATTTATACGCACCCGAATCATTAGGATTACCCGTCTTATAGCCTGCCTGATTATCTATTAAGAAACGAGCTGGCTTAAGTCCAGCAAGTTTATGATTACCATTAGCTGCAAGCAGTTCAAGTATATTCGGAGGATATTTACCAAGAGAGCCTCTTCCTGGATCCCAACGAGCCGGCTGCCCCGTAAAAACACTTCTCACTTTATGCCAGCAATATTTAGGTGCCTTAATAAAGACTTTGGCAAAAAGTGCCTTTGTCTTCTGCCAGAAACTTAATTTATCAGGATGGCGAGGATATTTCTTAAAGTCTCTATTGATCGGATTTTTTTCAAAATCAGGTCTCGATAAAACTCCAGAAACATATTGCTTAAACACTGGTTCATGCTTGGCGATTGTATCTGCGTACTCCTTATAGTTTCTTGTTGTTAGTACAATCTTATGTCCCTTGTTGTGTAAGTATTCGAACAGCTCTTTAACACCGGGTCTGAGGACATATTTAAGTTCTTGGCCAAAACTATTTTCTGAGGCATCTTTAGCAATAGTTTCTACTTTTCTACCTAGTCGCTCTACGGCACCTTCATCAATTGGCCGCTTATCACCAGTATCTATAGTCGTTTCATCCATATCAAAAACGATGACCTGACTGTCTGGATCACCCTTGTAGACAGGTTCTTGATTAGTTGGAGGCTGAGACTGATGTAAAGCACCTAAATTAACATCAGACTTAGTACTTGGCTTTTCCAGCGTAGAAGTTGTATTGACGGCTGCTGGCCCAGCCGCGCGCAGATTGGCCTGATGTGTATTAGCAGCACCAGATAAGGCCGATCTTCCCCCTTCGGCAGCTTTGTCTTTAAATAGACTAAATACCATAGACGGCGCAACAATGCGCCACTGATATTATAGCAAGATTATGTCAATATAGTATAAGGATAAACCCTAAACTAATAATGTTAATATAAATAAGACGCTCTAATGGCTTACTAAGCTGTCAAAACGGCCTCCGCCGCAAGCTTCAATCCAGGTCCTTGAGTAGTGCTTATATAAGTTGATTTGAAATAAGTACCCTTAGAAGAACTTGGTTTACATTTTTGTATTTCTTGAATAGCAGCTTGCAAATTCTTTAATAAATCTTCATCACTAAAATTAGAATTACCAAAAGGCATGTGAACCACCGCACCAGTCTTCTCAGTACGGAAACTAACCTTGCCTGCCTGCAACTCTTTTACAGCCTTAGCCACATCAGCAGTCACAGTACCATCTTTAGGGTTAGGCATTAATCCACGAGGACCTAATACTCTACCTAATTTACCAAGCATAGGCATACAGTCTGGACTAGCAACTAATACATCAAAGTCCATCCAACCTTCTTCAATCTTCTTCACAAGTTCTTCAGTACCAGACTCGATTGCCCCAGCAGCTTTAGCAGCAGCAACTTTCTCACCCTTCGCTATAACTGCGACGCGGACTGTTTTACCTGTACCAGCTGGCAATGAAACTGACGCTCTCACTTGTTGATCGTTAGCCTTGGTATCTACACCAAGCTGAACTGATAGTTCAAAAGTTTGCGGGGACTTGTTAGAACAAGCTTCCCTACTGAATTTCTTCAATACTGCAATCGCCTCTTTAGGATCAACATTACCTTTAAATTGGTTCTTGATCTCTTGTATTTTTTTCTGTCTTTTTGTTAGTTTTGCCATTTTTCTCCTACCTTTTATTTTTTCCTTGAAGCTCTGTTAAGAACCCAAAGTAGTGCAAACGAGTCCCTGGCGGGGACTTGAAATCTCTAAACTATGCTGCTGTTACAACCACTCCCATACTTCTAGCAGTACCCGCAATAATTCTCTTCGCCGCTTTGATGTCATTAGCATTCAAGTCAGGCATCTTGGCTTCTGCTACTTCTGTAAGTTGTTTGTCATTGATAGTGCCAACTTTGTTCATGTGCGGCACTGCTGAACCCTTCTTAAGATTAATCTTCTTCTTAATCAAAACTGCAGCAGGCGGCTCTTTAAGAATGAAAGTAAAAGTTCTATCTTCATAAACACTAATTAAAACAGGGATAACATAGCCTGCTTTATCCTTAGTGGCGTCATTATAAGCTTTACAAAACTCCATAATGTTAACACCATGCTGACCAAGGGCCGGCCCTACTGGTGGTGCTGGGTTTGCTTTACCAGCTTCTAGTTGTAAATTAATATATCCTGTTATTTTCTTAGCCATAATACTCACCTCAAGGCGAACTCTGATTATAGCAATATAAATAAAGACCTCATACGTAAAGAAAATATAAAAGGGAAGTCTATTCCTCAAAAACAGTGTACTTAGGGTCTTCTTCGTCACCCTCAAATACACCTGCATCTTTAGCCTTCTTAAAAAACATGTAAGCCAAAAAAGCAAAGGCCAGACAAATCATTCCTGGACCGATCCAGACTAAAACTCCGCTTGTTGGGCAATTAGGGCACATATGGTTAGTTTACTATAGGTTTTATATTGAAAGTGTAACGGAAACGTGCGAAGTCAAAACGTTACACTTGAAAACTTAGACTAAAAACGCTATAATAGTAATACATATTATGGGTAGAGATGCTAAAACTTTAGGATTACCAGAATCACTGACTCAATTGAGTGCTGACGACAGTAAACAGATTAAGATTTTTTCTGGCAGGGCGAATCCCTTGTTGAGCATGGAAATCGCTCAAGAGTTAGGAATGGAGCTTGGCAAAATTAAGATCTCTCCCTTTGCCGATGGTGAACTCTATGTTCAAATCCAGGAGAGTGTTAGAGGTTGTGAAGTATTTTTAATTCAACCCACTAGCCCTCCAGTGAACGAGAACCTCATGGAGTTGCTCATCATTATTGATGCTCTAAGAAGGGCATCAGCCAAAACTATTAACGTGGTCATGCCTTATTATGGTTATGCTCGTCAAGACC
The DNA here is from genome assembly GCA_964410425.1 of uncultured Gammaproteobacteria bacterium. Classification (GTDB taxonomy): domain Bacteria; phylum Cyanobacteriota; class Vampirovibrionia; order LMEP-6097; family LMEP-6097; genus CAYPGT01. Next base: position 12,845 of record CAYPGT010000023.1, on the reverse strand, counting down.
GCAAAGCCTCTGGTAGAGAGCCTATCACCTCTAAACTAGTAGCTCAGTTAATTGGTGAAGCAGGTGCTGATAGAGTCTTGTGTCTTGATCTTCACTCCGAACAAATCATCGGCTTCTTCGATACTTTAGTAGATCACGTCCACGCCATGCCAGTGCTTAACGATTACGTTAAAAGATTTATTGGCACGGACAATTTAGTTATAGTCTCCCCAGATGTTGGTGGAGTCGCACGAGCACGTGGTTACGCTAAACGCCTCGGTGACGCGCCTATCGCCATTGTCGACAAACGCCGTCAACACGACAAACAAAACGTTGTGGAAGTAATGAATGTAATCGGTGACGTCGAAGGCAAAATAGCTATTTTAATTGATGACTTGATCGATACTGCTGGCACTATTTGTAAAGCAGCTGAATTAATTAAGAGCAAGGGTGCCACTCAAGTATTCGCCTGTGCTACTCATGGAGTGCTTTCTGGACCAGCCTATGAAAGAATCGAGGCCTCTGTTATAGAAGAGATCATCATCACCAATTCTATTCCTTTAGCACCGATGTGGATTCAATCTAAGAAAATGAAACAAATATCCGTAGCCCCGTTTCTTGCAGAAGCTATTAGAAGAATCCATACCGGCGACTCTGTTTCGGGATTATTTGTCTAAAATCATCAAAGAGCAAATCACCGCTATTGCTAAACAAATTGGCTTCAATGACATCAAGTTCATTAGCGCTAAACCTTTATTGGAATCTGAAAAAAACTTCTTGAAATGGAGGGAGAAAGGCTATGCTGCCGATATGGATTATTTATTAAGAGACAATCCTGTCAACGCTAGACCCCGGGCTTTACTAGAAGAAGCCAAGACTATAATCATACTTACTGCTAACTACCACAGCCCCTGCCCGCCGCGCCCTTCTCCAGAACATGGCCGCATTGCTTCATATGCAGTGGGATTAGATTATCATAAAGTCTTGCGTTCTAAAATTCAAGAATTAATCAAGCATCCTGAATTAAAAAATGTTTTTGCTAACTCTAAATTCTTTACTGACGCTGTGCCATTACTAGAGAAGTCCTTTGCTAAAGAGGCGGGATTAGGCTTCCGTGGTAAAAATACGCTGCTGATTTCCAGGGAAATCGGCAGCTTTAATTTTATCTGTGAAATACTCACTGACCTTGATTTAGAACATGACGACTCAGATAAATCCCTCAACGCCCATCATCCAACACCTAATACCAATAAGCATGGCTGTGCTAACTGCACTCGCTGTATCGACATCTGTCCAACAAATGCTTTCCC
>CAYPGT010000023.1:0-11456 GCA_964410425.1 uncultured Gammaproteobacteria bacterium | reverse complement strand
CAAGCAAGACGCACTCAGTGACGATACTCTAGATCATATATTTCAAATCAGGTTTGCGCGTACTCCACTGCTCAGACCTAAAAGACTGGGGCTAATTAGAAATGCAAAAATAGTGCTAAAAAATTCTAACTTAGTAAATCCCAACTAAACCGTAGTCAGCAAGCTTTGCCTGGACTTCTGGAGAACGCATAAAATCTATAACCTTAGCAACTTCATCAGAAATCTCACCGGCTGTAACTAAGTATAAATATCGAGTTAATGGATATTCTCCTCGTTGTATTACATCGACAGCAATAGTACCATCGGCAGTCAAAGGTTTGGTACCCTGTTCATTAAACACTGAAGCTATTTTAATAACCTTAACTTTGTCTGAACCAGATTCCCTCACCGCACTTAAACTAGCAAAACCAATCGCAGTAGGATTAGCAGAAATCAATTGAATCATTTGGATAGGATCATAAACATGGACTACCTTATCAGACATAGCTTCTGAGAACATTACTCTATCTAAAAAGAAAGCATAGGTTCCACTCTGCTTAGATAAAGAAAACCTTGTGATTTCCGCATCAGCATTAGAACCAGCGATTTCATTCCACTTAATATGTTCCTGCTTATATATTTTCTTCAGATCATCGATGGAAAGAACCTCTATAGGATTAGATTTATTAGTAAACACCACCACAGAATCCAGGGCTATCTTATGGTCAGAAATAGGCCTATTAAGTTTAATAGCTCTCTTGCGCTCTTCTGCCGAAGGTATCCTAGAACTCCCTGCTAGTGCGATTTTGCCATCTATTAATTGAGCAATAGCTTCACCGCTATCACCACCTTCGATATCTATGTGAATGTTTGGAAATTTAGCATTAAACAGATCCTTATTGTTTTTCAAAATATTTAAAACTGAAAATGTACCGTATATTTTCAAATCGTTCGACATGCTTGGTCTAGCAACTGAACTTAGTTTACGGTCAGATCTATATTCTCTAACAAGTGAAGCCACCGTAGTAGCTGATCTGTTAAAGAAAAAGTTATAGACGCTTATGCCTGCAACCACCAATACTACTAAAAACATTAGCGGTGCAATTAAACCAAGTGATTTGGGTTTAGCTTTAACCTGGCTATAAGCCTGTTTCGGGATAGGTTTAGCAGCTTGTGTGTTTTGTGTTTGTGGGGCTGCTGATTTAGTATTAATTACTTGCTTATAATCCTTCCTGGATAAATTATCAAATATATAATCTATGCCTTTCTGAAGATATCTATTGGTGCTAGAAAGGTTTTCTCCTATATCAATAGATATGGAATTAAGATCGGAATTATATTTTAAGAACAGCTCTAAAACTCTTTTGAGTTTTCTCAGTTCAACAGCACTTAGCTCAGGTTTAACGATATTCATGCGCGAGCTGTCTTTATCTAAGGCATTAATCAAATTGTTGATTTCAATCGCCAGTGCCAGCATCTCACTTATCTGAGTTAGAGAATACAAGCCTGACTTCTTATGGCTATCAATATTTAACGAAAAATCCAGTATGGAATTAAGAATCTGTTTTTTAATATCAACACTACTTAATGCCATCTTAGTTACTGCTGATCACCAACCTATAAATTAATTCTTTGGTTTCTAGTCCAATGGAGTCAGAAAAAACTTCTTCTATTAATTCTCTTACTTTTTTTTGGCTCTCTTGATCCATTGTTTATTAAGACTCATGTTTTATCGGCATTATAAGGTGAATGTAATTCTCTTCTGATATGGGTTTGATCAAAGCAGGATTGATCGCTCCTGTCATAGCTATCTGTATCTTCTCTGAGTCTATATGCTTAAGCGGCTCTATAAGGTACTTAACGTTAAAGAAAATGTTTATCGGGTCACCCATATATTCTATAGAAAAATTATCAGCAGCTTGTCCAAAATCTTGATTACTGGATTCAATCACCAATGATCCATCCTTAAAAGAGAGTTTAACCAGATTAGTAATCTCGTTTGCCATAACTGCTACTCTCTCTAAACAAGAAAGTAATTCTTTACGGTCTATTTGCGCAATCTTGTCTTGATTGCCTGGAATAAGTTGTTTGTAGCGTGGGTAGGTTCCGTCTAATAATCTTGAAATAATATATCTATCTTGAGTAAAGAATACAATTTGATTAGCCAGGAAAGAAATCTTAATGGTCTCATCAATACTGGAGTCTAGGATCTTTTGTACATCTAAAATCACTCTAAGTGGCACTACAACTTCTTTACGAGCGAAGTTCGGATTAGAGCTTTCCTTATCAATTTCAATCTCATAGCTTGATAATCTATTACCATCAGTAGCAGCCAATTCAAATACAAACTTACCTGTCTCAGTGTTTTCTCTAACTGCTAAATAAACACCACCTAAAATATTATTGACGTCATACTTAGAAGCAGAAAAATTAACCAGATTAATAATTTTAGAGAATTTTTCTTTACCAATGGAAATATAACTATTGGTTTCTGCCTTCTCCATCTTAGGGAAATCATCTGCTGAAATACCAACTAAATCAAAATTAGAGTGCCTACAAAACAGATTGGTTTTATTAGTACTTGGGTCTACGCTTATGAGAACATCATCCTCGTCTAATTTACTAACCACTTCCTCGAGTTTTTTAGCAGAAATAGTAATGCTTCCTTCTGTTTCGTTGGTAGAAGGTATAGTAGCTTCTATACTAAAATCTAAATCGGTGGCGTTTAACTTAAGATGCCCATTAGAGTTAACTAATAATATATTATTCAAAATAGGTTGGACACCTTTACTGGGAACTGCTTTAGATACAGATTTAATCGCTTTATCTAAAGTACTTTTAGGGACTTTTAATTTCATAAGATTCAATTAGCTCTCCACCCATATAATAGCTTTTTTAATTGTCCCTGTGTAGTTCTTGTTCAGCAATAATATGGTTCTTTAAATATATAAGAATAATAGTAGTAGAGAGACTCCGTTTTTGTAGAAAACCACCATTAAGATACAAAGGGAGCCGTAATTTACATGTTGATAACTCGCTAATAAGTCCATTAATTGTGTAGGGAATTCAACTAGTGGTGCTGCTAATGAGTATTAATTAATTAATGTTAACAAGTTTTCTACAAATTACATAGAGTTATAGACCTAGCCGAGGTAAGCATTGTCACAAAGAAATTTAATAATATTATCTACTGATTCATCAACATTTAATTTATCTGTTTCTATTAAAATATCGGGTTTCTCTGGTTCTTCGTATGGATCAGAAATACCTGTGAAGTTTTTAATTTCTCCTGACAGAGCTTTTTTATATAATCCCTTTACATCCCTGTCTATCACAGTCTCCAATTTGGCTTTAACAAATACCTCCACAAAGTTCTCGCTGAGCGTCCTTGCTGAGGCTCTAGCTTCTGCGTAAGGAGCTATGACTGGTACTATTACCAAGACGCCATGTTTAGAGATCTTTCCAGCAAGAAAAGCAATGCGCTCGATATTGGTGAGCCTGTCTTCTTTACTGAATCCTAGATCTTTACAGAGATGCTCCCTGACTTCATCTCCATCTAAAATTTCTAAGGGTATTTCTGGACCCAGTCCTCTCAATCGTTTCACTAGAGCCCGAGTTATAGTAGATTTACCAGAACCAGATAGACCTGTCAGCCACAGTGTTAGACCCTTGTTTAGTTTTAACTTAGAGTGAATCACCATTGACCTCTGCTGTTGATGTTGTCTCAAAACTAGTGTCCACTGGACTATTCAGAGTACCAGTGAAAATTAGATCTAGACCGTTAATGGTATTTGTAGTTAGTGTTAAAGGTATTTTCAGAGTCTTGGTCTTACTAGAATCATTAAAACCTTGTTTAACAAGAACACTCTCTTTAGCAGAAGCTCCTAGGTTAACAGGAATAGTGACACTGGATACACCACTGTTAGTTGTAACATTCGCTTCACTAGAGAGACTTGGTTTAATGTTTAGTACCTTGTTACTGTTAATTGATAGCTTAGGCTTAATTTTTTGGTTGTTTGTGTTTAGTCTGAAGAAATCTACACTAGAAACAGTGCTAGCTGTATCGTCGCTATCAAGATCGGCATTGATATTAACGGTTTCAGAGACGTAGTTAGTTTTCCCTTTACTTTTTCCGTTATTGCTAAAACTGATAGAAGATGGATCGATGGCAATATTACTCATAGTGCCCGTGAGAGGTTTTATTGTTATAAAGGCATGGTCTTTAACTATGGCTCCATTAGTTACATTTATATCAAACTTCTCAAAGAAATTCTTTTCAAGGTTGACATTAAATTTTAGTTTTTGACCAGTTTTAATTATTTTGCTATCACTAATATAAGTGGTGATAAGGAAACCAGCTCTAGCAGTGGATTCTATACTGGCTGCATCAAGACTAAAACTGTAATCGTCAGTAACCTTGGTTTTTTCGGCAGTATAAGTGTTAGTGCTAGTAATTATTAGATTGGATAATATAGGGTTGGTATCAGCATTAAAGCTATCTTCAGTCACAGCATCCAGGTAGTTTTTATCATGTTCTATAGTTAATCTAAATTGTTTAGGTTCTAGAGACACCACGCCACTATCCCCATTAGTAACCTCATCAATATCTAGATAGAAAACATGGGGAACTTGAGTTACAGAGCCATTAGAAGTGCTGCCATTAGTGCCACCTCCTGTAGAACCAGAGCCACTGCCACCCGTTGAGCTACCATTGGCTGCCTTATTTATAGATGCCGTTGTTAGGGGATCAGAGCAGTTAAAGCTAGTTAGACAGTAAGCGACCTTAACCTTAGTACTTGTTTCTGAAAACGTTACTCCTTCAGTTCGATAGGTTACGGCAGCTCTAGTATCAGGATGATTGATATTGGGTGTAATAGTAAAATCACGCGCACTTGTCGCAAAAGCACTCGTGCCATTACCAAAAAAAATCTTAATACGACTAGCATCTATGCCGCTTTGAGCAAGTAGATTAAATTTAATAGTCAGAGTATCAACGGCTTCACCAACAACAGGAGTTGCTGGACTTGTTTTAATATTTAGGCTAGTAATACTATGGCCTGTAGTAGCTCCGCATGATAGTTGCCAAGGTAGCAAAGCAAAAAAAACTATTAGCAAAAGGAAATGGCGGATTTTCGACATAACTATTAACATATTAACACAGATTCTTCCCATAGAACCCTGTAGAATGAAGGCGTTGGCCAGTATAAAAATTAGATTAGATAAATTACTTTTAGATTTGGGTTATTTCGATTCTCGAGAAAAAGCACGCACTTGTATCATGATGAACGGTGTTAGTATCGGCGGTAGGCTCTATAACAAAGCAGGTGAACAGATTAATGAGGAGAAGTTTTATGCTGAGCTTGAGCTTAATCCTGAATATATTCAAGTTGATGATAAACTTTTGCCTTATGTAAGTCGCGGTGCATTTAAGCTTCAAGCTGCACATCAGGCTTGGGGACTGGATTTCAATAACAAGGTAATTTTAGACATTGGGGCTTCAACAGGTGGCTTCACGGATTATGCTTTGCAAAACGGTGCTCAGAGATCGATTGCTCTAGATGTTGGTAAAGGACAGTTGCATTATAAGCTTCAACAAGATCCGAGAGTAGTTAATTTAGAGGGAGTGAATTTCAAAGAGGTTCAATGCTCAATGCTCAAGGTTCAAGGCGATTCAAATATAAGCATGATTGTAATAGACGTAAGTTTTATTTCTTTAATAACTATTTTAGAAAAACTAAAGTCTTTAATTAAAGATACGTTGAGCATTGAGCGTTCAGCGTTCAGCAATGATCCACAAACCATCGCTCTCATCAAACCTCAGTTCGAGGCTGGCAAAGAAATCATGGATAAATGTCAAGGTATTATAAAAGATGATGTTATGCGCAAGCAGGTTTTAGAGAAGGTTTTAAGACAGATAGAAGAATTAGGATATATCAATAAAGGCTTGATTGAGAGCCCAATTAAAGGCGCTAAAGGCAATGTGGAGTATTTAGTATATTTGCAATTGGTATAATTAAGCAACAAGTTTTCTTCTAATGAAAAAAATCACCATATTTTATAATCCAAATAAACCTGAAGCGCCTGCCGCTGCCAAAGCCTTGGCGCAAGCTCTAGATCTGCATGGCGTTGAAGTTAAAATTGCTCAAACCCAAACTACTAGCACTAATTGGGGGAACCTGGATCCAGATACCAATTTAGCTGTAGTGATGGGTGGTGATGGAACCTTCTTGCGGGCTTCTAAGCAGGTTCTTGTTTATGATATTCCCCTTTTAGGGATTAATTTTGGACACTTGGGATTTCTTGCTGAGTATGGTGACCTTGCAGTGGAAGATATTGCTAAAGCTATTCTTGCGCAAGATTTAATTATTCAAGATAGAACTATTCTTAAAGCTGAACTACCCTCACTTTCTAAAACATTTTATGCGTTGAATGACATTGTTATTATTCGTCAGCCGAGTTCTAATCTTTTATATACCGATCTTTATATAGACAATGATTTACTACATTCGTTTAGATCCGATGGGATTGTGGTAGCGACACCGACAGGATCTACGGCTTATGCACTGAGCGCCGGCGGAGCAGTGATGGACCCTAATATTAGAGCCTTTGAGATAGTGCCAGTTGCGGCGCACTCCCTTGGCAGTAGGGCTCACGTCATCTCTGATGAGCAAGTAATAGTATTAGAGACTCGGGACAATCAGAGTAATTTTTATTTGCAAGCAGATGGTCAGGATTTGGTTGAGTTAGTTCCTGGAACTACCATTGTCTTCAGCAAAGCTGAACACAGTCTTAAATTAGCTAAACTTAAGAGATCCTATCGTAGCTTCTATAGTATCCTTAGAGACAAGATGAAATGGGGATCTATTCATAACTAATATGGCCAAGCCTATAGAAATCACCGTATCTAAATTTATTGATGATCTTAAGAGCATCGACGATGTGCTCTATGAGCCGCGTTCTTGGTCGCCAGAAGACTTGAAAGAAGCCTGTAATAATCTTCGATTCGATGCCCCAGAAGGAATTATTGCAGAGAGACCTGAATTTGAGTTTGAGTTTATGATTCTTCAGTTCTTGCTAAGAAAGTTTTTTTATATATTACATCAGACGGGTTTGTATAATCCGCAGCGTAAACTTTGGTCACTAATTGCACAGACTAGTAGGATTAAGTTGAAAGATTATAAGCGCATTAGCCGTAAGGATAGGGGACACACTAAGATTACTGACCTGATACTTGAGGACATTAATGGTAGATTCATCAAAGTACGTGTAGTTCATCCTGGTTCACAGCTTCAGTTTCCAGGATTTAAGAATCTTATTGCTAATATTCCAAGCAAATGCCTTGGTATTTTTTATATCTCTGATCAAGACCCTGATGAGAAAACCCTTAAATTAATTAAGGATAAAACAAACGCTGGTGATTTCTTGGATAAATATAGATCGCCTATAACTAAGAATTGTAGTTTTAATTTAGTTAAATATAGAGCCATGGGTGAGAACTATAAGTTTAGTTTAATTCATCCAGATTTGGGGAAAGATGTAGAAGCAGAAATGCAATCATGTTTGGCACATTTATAAAAGGCTTTATATTTGGATTCATGGCCCTGGTGGTTATGGTTAAACTCGCTGATAGAGACTAATCGTTTTTGATTTGAAAAACACCTAATAACTTTTCTGCTTTAAGATAGGTTTCTTGAAGTTCTTTTTCTGGATCAGAACCAGAGGTAATACCAGAACCAACGTGAAAGGATAATATATTATCCTTTTTATGATGAATAAGAGAGCGTATCAGAATATTAAAACGTCCGCCGTCTCTGAAGCGATAATAGCCCATGGTTCCAGTGTAAGGCCCTCTAGGACTGGCTTCTAGCTCCTGAATTATTTCTAGTGCCCTGGACTTAGGAGTGCCACTAATAGAGCCTCCTGGACAAAGAGCTGTAAATAGTTTAGTGAAGTTAATTTTATTACCCCTATCTAAAACTAATTGCCCTTTAATATCAGAGACTAAATGATATAAATTACGCAGCTTTTGAGTATAAAGTAACTTCTCTACTATCACAGAACCAGTTTCGCAAACCTGTCCAAGATCATTGCGGATTAGATCTACTATCATAATATGCTCAGCTCTTTCTTTATTAGAATTCAATAATTCATCAAGCTCGTTAAGTTTGGCAGTGCCTTTAATGGGTGAGCTGCGCACTAATCCTGAGGAGTTTATTTCTAAAAATAATTCAGGCGAAGAACTTATGATTTCATAGTCCCCGAAGTTCATGTAACCAGCATAGGGAGAGGGATTACTAGCACAGAGTTTTTCATAAAGCGGTATCCAGCTCAATGCTGAACGCTCAACGCTCAACGGTTCACAGATAAATTTATGTGCAATGTTAGCTTGATAAATATCTCCTTCGCGAATATATTCTTGGCATTTTTTGACAGCACTGATATAAGCTTGTGGATTTGGTTTGATAATGTTTACTATTGGGACAGTATTGTTAGTCCATTGGGCGTTGAGCGTTGAGCGTTCAGTGAGTTTGATCTCTTCGTAGATCGCAAATTCACAATCACCTTCATAAGATATATATCCTGCGAACCCTGCGTTTTTTAGATTCATTAATTCAGGGTGTTCGTTAATGTAGTTATCTAACGCTTCAAGTGAGTTAAGCACAGCAACTGGATTAGAAGCCGTGACGCAGTTACCATTAGCCCAAGCTTCTCCACTAAGTATGAAACTATGATCGGCTGCGATAAATTCTGATAGAGGGGCTTCCTGTAAACTGTTCTGCATTGACTATAGTTTTATTTATTTCTATTAGGATACCTTCAAGTTTAGCAAAATGTTTGAAGAGTGTTTCTACGATTTCACTTGCAAGATTTTCAACTAAGAAGAATTCTCTGCTTTGAGCTAGTTTTCTTATCATTAAGGAAACCTCCACGTAATCGATGGTATCTTTGATTTGATTAGATTTTCCTGCTGGAGCTAGATCTAATTCTAGCTCTAGGTTAATAATCACTGATTGACCTAAGATTCTTTCAGAGTCATAACTTCCAAGCTTGCAAAAAGCTTGTAGGTTTTTGAGAATAATACAGTCCTTTGGCACTAGTTATTGGTTATCTCAGCTTTAATGCGCTTAATGCGGTTAGCAAACTCAACATTTAGCTGATGAGCATTGTTTAACTCTTCTCTAGAGCTTTCAAAGTAAGATTGAATCTCTCTATTAGAGTCCTCAAGTTCTCTGATCTTAGCTTTGAACTCTTCTTCTAGTTTATGATTCTCAGCAGGTTGATTCGCTGATTCTGGAACGCTAACCTCTTTCTCTTTAAGCTTGACTAACTCTGCTTCGTAAAATCTAATCTTGTCTCTTAAAGTACCAGCTTCTCTTTCGCTACTTGCAAATTGTTCTTCCATGGTTTTAATGAGTTTACTTTTTTCGTTAAGATGATTTTGTAGCTTGACGATAAGGGACGATTCGTCTTTGCTGAAATTTTTCATTTGATTAATAGCACGGCTAATAGCTGACTGAGCTTGTTTAAGCGATTCACCATTGTCCTTAGCAAAAATTCTTGAAAGAAACCCTTGTTTATTGTTGATTTCTTTCAACACTTCTTTTTGGGCACTTTCTAATAGTTCACCTGCTTCTCTTAATACTGAATCTTGTTGCTTAGACATATTCTGGCTCCTTCTGCTCTGTTGTCTCTTGGTCGCTAACACTTGCCGTAGTAATAGATAAATTATTTTCTTCTGGTTTCGTCGCAGTTGCGATAGTAACAACTTTAACACCCATACGTTTTTTGCTTTGATCTAAATTAATCACCTCTAAATCAAGCTCTGAGCCAAGTTCAGGAGAGGTCTCACTAGCAAAATTGGATTTGTGTAACAAAGCCTCGATACCCGGTTTGATTTCTACAAACACTCCAAACTCAGCTTGAGTAATAACTTGAGCTTTTGTTTGATAGCCTACTTTGATTTCTTCTGGTAGCGTAGTCCAAGGATCTGGGTTTGCTTGTTTGGCACTAAGAGCTACACGTTTAGCTTCAGGCTCTATCTTAAATACTTTAGCGGATATTTTACTACCAACTTTAACGATGTCAGATGGCTTCTTAAATCTTGTCCAAGAGAGTTCAGAAGAAGGAATTAATGCATCTAGTCCACCGATATCCACAAACACCCCAAAATCAGTAGTTCTGACTATCGTGCATTCCAAGGTTTGTCCTATAGCAATAGAACTCAAAACCTCTTTGGCTCGAGCTTCTTTATGTTCATCTGCAATAACTTTATGGTTGAGAATAATTTTATTCTTAGACTGGTCGAGTTCATGAACTCTAGCTGGAATACAAAGTCCAACCCAATCATCTTTTTTCTTTGACTTGAGAGGTTCTTCCCTTGCATCAAGGTAACCATAAGGCATGAAGCCGATTTGTTTGGTTGCAGCGATCTCTACTTCTATGCCACTTTTAAGAACTTTAGTGATAGTTAATTCTAAATTTTGACCTTGAAGTTTTTCTAGATCTTGCCATTGTTTCTCATCTTCTATTTTTCTAACGGATAATCTAAATACACCTGCTTGGTTAGAGTCCTCACCAATTACGTAAACTTCAACTGTTTCACCGATAGTATAATTTTCAAGCGCTTTAGTGCCGAGTTCTCGTGGGTTAACACAGCCTTCGTAAGTTTTATTAATATCTAGAAAAAGTCCTCTGGAGCTTTTCGCTAATACAGTTGCCTTGATAATTTGCTTGGCTTCTGGATAATTTTCTTTGCGTTCAAGTAGTATTTCAGCAATTGAGTCTTGGTAGGTTTTTTTAGGCATGTTTGAGGTTTTAGACATTAAGTTTCTCCGTTGTAGTTGTGTGTTCTAGCGACATCCCCTGCCTTATAGTAGCAAGACAGAATTATAAATTCTACCTCAACTTAAGATTTTAGCTTGTTTGTTCCCAAAAAGGGGAAAGCTTAACAAATTATAATATAATGTCTTAACTAATTATTTTTGCTGATAGCTTTGAAATAGAAGAAAGAAGACCCAGCTAGGGCTAAGGCTATACCTAGGTAAAAGAACCCAAATATATTGTAGGGGTCGCCGCCATTACTACGCCAGAATCTCAGTCCGATACCAATGCCCATCATTAGACTAATCATAATGCAACTGTGATAACCAAGTAGTTTAACCCAACCAATTAAATAGTTAATAGGATTGTCATCGATCTTCTCCAAATTATTAGTGGTGTTTCTGACAACGACCTTGCGTAAAATTGTTAGAGCTTTAACTATGCCGATGACGACAGAGAGCGCAAGTAAGCCTAGATGCCAATCGGGAGTTTCGAAGTAAGGTTGCAACCAACGTAGTCCTCTGGAGCCAATGCGATAAGCAACTGCTATCCAAAGACAACCTGCGATAACTAGAGAGAAATTTCTTGTGTTCATAAAGTCTAAGTTTAACAGCGCCTGACTTTCTTGGTGTTATGATATTATCGTAAGGGTTTTT
>CAYPGT010000022.1:22057-29784 GCA_964410425.1 uncultured Gammaproteobacteria bacterium | reverse complement strand
ACTAACACCGCTTCACTCAACTCAAAATCTACACCATCAATGTTAATGGTGTCACCTTCTTGAGCGCCGCGTGATTTAAGAGCTTCGATTACACCAAGTCCCTTAGTTACTCTGAAGAAATAATTGAGAGACTCAAGGTCTCTTAAGTCTACTAAGCGCATGTGACGCTCTAGCTTGCCACAATGTACCATCCAGGTGATGCCATCTTCTTCATGACCATGCTTCTCTATAGTGAAAGCGCTGTCATCATGGTCTGTGGCTACAGGATCATAATCGATACTAAGCGAGCTACCTATATCTTTTGGAATCAAGTCTAATGTTTGTTCTATAAATCTTAGGACTATCTTCAGTCCGTTCTCGTAGCGTAAATGCTCACCATTAAATCCTTCGCCGCTTAAAGTAGAGACAGCAAACAATCCTATAGCAGTAGATTCTGGTAGTACGCCGTTCTCAATCTCAGCGAAGCTATTTAATTTCAACCCCGTATATTCTTCAAACTTAGCAACTAGTTCGCTGAGCTCTTCATCTGGGAAGCCTTCTATCTTGTTTAAGACTATTACTTGTTTTCTTTGAGCTAATTCTGGGCTGTAATTATAAAGTTCATAATTAACTTGAGTGAAATTCGTTAGAGGATTCTCGAAGGTCTTAAGCTTATACTGATCTAAGTTAGATCCCATTAATCCCCAAACATCTACTACGTGAACCAGTAAGCGAGTGCGTTCTATATGTTTTAAGAAATCATGCCCGAGACCCACACCTTCGCTAGCGCCTTCGATGATACCTGGTATATCAGCCATGACGAATGCATCACCGTCTTCTTTTTGTACTACACCAAGGTTCGGCGCAATAGTGGTAAACGCATAGTCTGCGATCTTCGGTTTAGCTGCACTAACTTTAGAGATGAAGGTAGACTTACCAGCATTTGGGAATCCAATAATTCCGACATCTGCAATCATCTTCAGCTCCAACTCTAATTCTCTCTCTATAGAAGGTTCTCCAGGTTCTGAATAACTTGGGACTCTGTTCTTGTTAGATTTGAATCTCATATTGCCTCTGCCACCGCGACCACCTTGCGCAACTAAGAGCTTCTGTCCTTCTGCAACTAGATCACCAATAATAGTGTCCTTAGATGGATCTCTTATGATGGTGCCTACTGGCACTTTGATAATTAGATCTTCCCCACTTCTACCAGTCTTGTTAGTTTTAGAACCTCTGCTGCCGTCGTCAGCCTTAAAGAACGACTTATACTGGAGATCTAATAAAGTGCTTAGATCATGGCTAGCTTCTAACCATATACTCCCACCACGGCCACCATCGCCTCCATCAGGTCCACCAAAAGCTACAAACTTCTCTTGACGAAAAGTATTAGCGCCGTGACCACCACGACCGCTAGCTATCTTAATTTTGGCCTTATCTATAAACATAGCTTAAGTAAATACTAAATATAGCATATTTACTCTCTTGGGGGTTTTACCCTAGAGCTACTACGGCTTCCTTAATCTCAGTTAGCTCTTGCTCTAGGTCGTCACCGTAAATATTTAATATGCTCTCTACTTCCTGCTTATAAATTCTCCAGGCATCCTTAATATTCTTGCGGTTAAGGCTGATGATTTCCTTACCCATATTAGCGTTGCCTTGCGCTAACCTGGTCATAGACTTGAATCCAGGACCTGTAACTTGAGTCGCTGGATAGAAGTTATGCACCATATCAGCTAAGCTCAGACTTAGTACTAGAGGTAAATGAGATGTCATAGCTACCGATTTATCGTGAGTTTCAGCGTCCATCACCACTGTCTCAGCTCCCAAGTCTTCTCTAATAAGCTTCTCTAAAGTTTCAGTTCTGGGGCTAGATTCTTCCAGTATCCACTTGGCACCTTGAAACAGCTCAGGGAAGCTGGCTTCGTAGCCTTGATGCTCAGTACCGGCCATGGGATGACCTGCGATAAAATTCTTCAAACCTAATTCCTGCGCTTTATTGCTGACAGCTACTTTAGTACTAGCTACATCAGTGATGATAGTTCTAGAGAAAGCTCTATATGCTTCTTCTATACTACCCTCTGCACCTGAACGAATAATAATTTGCGCAATATTAGTTAACTGCTTAATTATATTAGACTGTGAACCGCAGAGAAATAATATATCTACGTTGGTTAAATCCTCAAGCTTGTATTCACGCCCTTGACTTTCACTTACACAAAGTAACTCATACTTGCCTGCTAGACGCTTCTCTATAGAGCCACCTATCAGACCAAGTCCTACTATACCAATACGCAGCTTAGTTTCCATTGAATAACTTCTTATAGATCACCAGGGATATCAAATGAATCCCAGTCATTAATGAAATGACCTTCTAGGCTGATACTCTTAGATGTGAATGGTGCACAGATACCAAATCTAATACCATCTATAAATCCTTTGATCAATCCAGTAAGTGCACCTGGAACTGCACCTAAGACAAAACCAACAGTCTTAGATACTAATTGTGCTGGAAGGCTGTCGCCGAGCTCTTCACCTACCTTGTCTGAAACTTGAACACCTTTAGAGAAAGCTCCTCTAACTGTTCCATCAACAGTACTCAAAGGAGTTCCTATGATAGTACCCAAAGTGCTTTTGATCGGATGAGCATTACACACGCCTTTCTCTTTGGTTGTTGTTGTCGTAGTAGTTGTTGTTACAGCTTCTTTGACGTTATTAATTCTTTCCGATAATAATTGTTGATTTTCTGCTTTAAGAGTGTCTATTTCTCCTTGTAGACTGTCGTTGCTGCCTGCAAGTTCTTTAAGCTTAGCTACTAGAGCTGCGATTTTGCCGTCTAATTCTTGGGCTTTAGCTTCAAGTCTGTATCTAGAGCTTTCACATTCATCAAGCTTAATTCTGTTAGTGTCGAGTTCTTGTCTTAGTTCTTCATCTACCTCAACTAATTCTCCTGTCACTACACCAGCCTTAACCATGCTTGGCATTAGTGTTGAACTTATAAGAACAGTTGCTAAAAATACTCTACTAACTTTGTTGATGTTAACCATGAGCTTGAAAATAGCATGAAAGCTAAGGCTAGTGCAAGAAGCTAAGATAAGAGATGTTCGAATAATATGTAAAACGCCCGAAGGGCGTCCGACACATTACCAATAAAGCCTGAAGACTCCATTGCTATCAAGTACTCCATGGCCTTGTAGGCTAATTCTGGCGTCATTGTCTTGGACGTTTTCCATGGCTGCGATTTGGTGATAATGCAGTCCAGTATGTAGAACTATATCTCCAGCGTTAAACCTGTGATAGTGAGGTTCTTCACTTGCTAATTTATCTTCTCGTGCTTGAGCCTCCAGCTCTTTAAGGTCTTCGTAAGTATATTCCCAGGAGTAAATACCGCCGCCGCTGCTCGGCATTTGCATATAAGCAGTGAAACTAATAGTGTTCTTGGGATTGTATTGAGTATCTCCCCAGTTGAGGTCTCTATATTGCAGATCTACATGACGTGAAGCTACTGGAATCTCGAATAGTTCATCAGCAAGAAATATGTGGAAACCAGGCAGAGCTTGCCTTTCATCGTAGATCACAGCTTTATTGAGAGTATCTTCTATGTGTTTGGCACACTTGCTATATAACCAAGAGAACTCAGCTTTTAATATTGGATTAAATTTATTTGCCCAGCGATAGTAACGTTCTTGGTCTTCCCTAGCATCCATATAACTCGCTGCACCTAAGGAGAAGAAAGGATACTCGAAGTAGCCACCACGATTAATCCAATGTTCGCGAAGTTTATGAACAGAGTTAATAGCCTTGGTTCTTTCTTCTGGACTAAAAATATTTTTAATAGTAAATTTTTCGGTCATTGTTGTACTATATTCATTTTAATCCCATGTCAGTTCTTAAACCCAACCCTTTCAGTATCAATAAAGATGAGCTTCCCAAGCTCCCTAAGTGGTTGCGTAATCATAAACCTAAGTATCACTTTAACGAATTGATTAAGAAGATGCCACTTGATGGTATGACTACAGTTTGTGAAGAAGCTAAATGTCCTAATCGTGGTGAATGTATATCACGCGGCATAGTTACTGTGATGATTCTTGGATCTCAATGCACGCGAGCCTGTACTTTCTGTGCGGTAGGTAGAGATGAGCCTGCGCCAGTAGATACTGAAGAGCCGCAGAAGATGCTTGATATGGTTAATTATATGGGTGCTAAGTATCTAGTGATTACTTCGCCTACGCGGGATGATTTGTTTGATGGTGGTGCAGCGCATTTCCGTACAGTTACTGAGTTTGTGCGTGAGCGCAGACCTGATGTGAAGCTAGAACTTTTGATTCCAGATTTTCAGAATCAAGATTTTGCTTTTGATGAGATCATCGCTGCTCAGCCTGATATGCTTTGTTTTGATATTCAAACAGTTAAGTCTTGCTATCACTATGTGCGCCCAGGATTTAGCTATGATAAGGGTTTGAGCTTGTTTAGATATTTTAGAGATCATAGTAATTTGAAACTTAAGAGCGGCATTATGGTAGGCCTGGGTGAAACTCAAGCAGAGATGCTCGAACTGTTTCAGGATCTCTACGACTCTGGTGTGCGCTATGTCACCGTAGGACAATACCTCCAGCCGCCAGGTATGCAATTACCAGTACTAGAGTATGTGGAGCCAGAAGTTTATGAGTTCTATGCTAAAGAAGCAGAGAAGATTGGGCTATGGATACAAGCTGGACCACTAGTAAGAAGTAGCTATATGGCAGATTCACTAGCGGAGCATGGAGCAGAATGATTAGTTTATCGCAATCCAGTCATATGCAAAGAGATATAGAACTGTTTGCTAATTATGATTCTAGCTCAGAAACTACACCGGTGTTTTTTTTCTATACTTGGGATGCTCCTGCTATCACCATAGGTAAAATTCAAAGAAACAGAGAACAGCTTATTGACGAAGCTGGGGCTCTAGGAATCCCTTGTTATCTGCGTCCTACGGGAGGGCGTGCTGTGCTTCATGGTGGGGATATTTGTTACACTTTCATCGCTGCGCAGAGTGATCCAGTTTACGGTGGTACTTTGCAAGAGTCTTTTAAGAAGGTGAATGAGATGGTGATTGCTTTGGTCAATCAAGTTTTAATGCTCAATGTTCAATGCTCAACGCTCAATGCAAATGTGCATGCGATCCCATTCAGCATTGAGCCTTCAGCGTTGAGTATGTTTAATTGTTTCTCTACTCATGTCTCTAACGAAGGCCTCTTCAATGGACATAAAATTATCGGTGCCGCTCAAGCAATGGGTTCTAGAAGTTTTATTCAGCAGGGATCAATTCAGTTGAATAAAATTGATGTAGATTTGAAACATTTTCAATCTCATAAAACTTTAAGTGAGTTAACTAATACAGAATATGATCTTGCCGAATTGCTTGAAGATCTTAATATATAATTTGAGGTACTGGTTTTTGTTCTTGTCTAGTGAACTTATGTAATTTGAGAAAACCTTGATCAAGGAGTGCATTGACTCTTTCAGGGAACTTAAGACTGCTATATGGTCTATCTAGAGTTAAAATTTCATTATGCTTTATCATGTGATCTAAGACTGCGATAGTAGTGTTTACTATGTCTGAATTGTCAAAACGATCTGTTTTTTGCATTTTGTGATGAGCTATTGGTATCTTGAATACTCGTCGTTTTACAGGTAATAAGAATTCACCAGGGTGCTCATCATGTTTTCTAAATAATCTAAATGCATTTTTATTTAGATATTCCATTGCTTCCATTTGCTTTTTATCAAAGACTAGAAATCTTTTTTGAGTATCGTAGCCACAAGAGCCCCCCGCCTTAATCTGTATAAGAGCATATCTATGTAAGCCATCTACTGACTTCAGTTTAATCATGGCATCAATAGCCATCGCCTCTTCATGGTTAGCATAGTTGATAGAAGGAGTTGGAGATGTTGCTGATCCAGGAACAATCAAAGGTAAACTTGCCTCTCCGCAAATAGCAAAGTCTTCAATGAATCCAGCGTCTTGTAATTTGGCTGCTGCTAATCCAAACCTTCTCTCACACCAAGCTCCTAAGTTTCCCCCTTGTGCTTGGTGGTTTTGACCAGCTAGACCAAGAGCTCTTAATTTTGCTAATTCATCTCCACCTGGTGCATGGTTTCTTACCAATAATTCAAACCACTTTAGAACATTTAATGGGGCTTTTGGCTTCTTGGTTTGGTTGTCGCTGCTGATGATAATTAATTCTTGCTTGGTTTTGGGTTGTCCTATTGGCCTGTTCGGTTGTAAATTTCCTATCACGTGATTTATATAGTTAGTTTCTGCTGGACCAGGCAGTGCTAATTTTTCTGCAAATAAACGGTGTTTTGGATCTAGAGACATCCCAAAAACATAAGCTGGTAAATTGCCTTGCCTGATCTTTCTATGAATTTGTTGTGTTTCTTTGAATTTGGCTGCTTTTCTAATACTAGGATGCACTTGGTGACTATATCGAGCGCTCCAAATTTCATGTAAACCCAGAGCCCTCTCAACTGTATAATTCTTAGACTCTAAACCACGCCTTATCTGGGGGTGCAAGTGGAGTAATGCTGGCTTCCAGATCTTAGGTGGTAATTTAGGTATTGTTGATTTTGTAGTCGATCGAATCATTGGACTATGTCTAATCTATTGTAGAATAAGCGTCTTTTTTTGAATAATATCTAGCGTTTATCTTAGCTTTTTAACCTTAATATTTACGTCAATACAGGAAATGATATTATCTATTAATCGTCAGACCTATTATAAAGGAGGTCTAATTGCAAACTGCTCTTGCTACAGCAGTACCGATGAATATTGGCAATCATGAAACTGGGCCCGAGGGACTAGTGCATGCTGCTGCTTTGTCCCTGCAGACCCCAGAGCCTGTTAAGCCAGTCGAAACACTTGAGCAGATTCATAGGCCAGAAGAGATTAAGGCAACACAGGGAAATCATAATGGTGATCCGCTTGGTGATTTCTTGAATTTATTTGCTATTAAAACTTTTATTCCTGATGCTTCACATTTCTTGTCAATTATTGGTAACGGTGTAGCTGCTGTCGCTAATATATTTGATTTAAGTGAATCTACGAAAAAATTTGCAGATAAATTTGGATATTTTGGAACTAAAATATTTTTGGTCTTAAATGGATTTATTAACTCCATGGAATATTTGCACAAGAAGAATTTACTCGGAGCGGTAGGTCACTTCTTGGATGTAATCGTAGGTATCGGTGCTCCTCATGATCATGTTTACTTAGATCGTGGAAATCCAGTTGGTATCTATACTTACGCTAATACTATCTCTCATATGAACGGTAAAGGAGAGTTTAGTACTTTTACGGAGCACTTTGACCATGTTAAAGAAGGTCTGAAGAAAAGTGCTCAGAATTTATTCACAAAAGACTTTTTCAGAAATTTTACCGATGTGAATAAAGGTATGATGGGAATACTTGCTGGTATACTCTGTAACACTGGTGCTGTGATCTGGCATACTACGGGTATGGAGAAGCTGGCGACTATTATAAGAGACTTTGGTGGTTTCCTTGTCGATCTGGAGCAAGCTCATCCTGGACATTATGCAGCAGGACATAAATTTTATTTCTATTCAGGTTTAGGATTAATAGGAGGAACTGTTTGCGATCTTCTATCGAAATTACTTCCTTATTATAAGAAGTCACTTGTGCCATTAAGCTTGGCTATAGATGGTTTTGGTAGATATCTACTCCGTGTATCTCATAACAGAGGTGAGATTGG
>CAYPGT010000022.1:0-21957 GCA_964410425.1 uncultured Gammaproteobacteria bacterium | reverse complement strand
TAGATGGTTTTGGTAGATATCTACTCCGTGTATCTCATAACAGAGGTGAGATTGGTAAAACATCTCGCGATACAGCAAGTTCATTAGCACAAGCTGTATAATGGATTTGTTTTGAAATTATCAGACGAACCTATAATAATTATTGGTGGTGGTCCAGGGGGCTACTCTGCTGCATTAGAAATTAGAAAGAAATTCACAGCACAAAGAATTATTCTTATTGAGAAAAATAAATTAGGTGGTGCTTGCTTGCATGTCGGCTGTATACCAAGTAAGCAGCTACATTCTATTGAGAAGCTAGAAGATTTCCCTAAGTTACTTGCTAAGAATAAAATGATTTTAGAGAAAGGGATTGCAAGTGAACTTAAAGCTGCAAATATAGAAGTTATATTTGATCAGGCAAAGCTTGAAGACAATAAAGTTACACTAAGTAATGGTACGGAATTAGAGTACTCACATTTGGTAATTGCCACAGGTTCTAAACCTCGTACTCTGAAAGAGTTTCCGCGGGCTTTAACTAGCGACACTTTCTTCTCTGATGAGAATTTGGTAAGACTGTTTTCGAATGGGAACCTGTCTGGAAAGCTCCCAGATGCTAGGCATGCGAGTTTTGAGAACGCGGAGTTGACTGAGACGTCAATGAGCAGTTCGAGAAACGAGCATAACAACGCAGATGGGACTTTACAGGCAGGTTCGAAGTATTGTTTTATTGGTGGTGGCTACATCGGCGTAGAACTGGCATCTATGCTGGCTTACCATGGTAAACAAGTGCGAATAATCGAGGTCCAGGATAATATATTATCCTTTTTAGATAAGGACATTCATGCAAAATTAATGCAATCACTCAAGTCTCAGAAGATTAAGATCGAGACAGGAGTAAAAGATTTGAGCAGTATTGTTCTAGAACCAGGAGAAGAAGTTTTCGTATCCGTTGGTCGCGAACCTAGCTTCCTTTCTAACGCCCAAGACCTAAGACCTAATACCTATATAATCGGCGATGCCTCTCAAGAAATAGCCCTGGCTCACTATGCTTATGCGCAGGCTAAGCAGCTTGCAGCTCGCTTAGCAGGAGAAAGCTATGAGATTGATAAAGCAAAAGTACCACTGGTAATCTTCACTCATCCTGAAGTCGCTTCTATCGGATTGACAGAATTACAGGCGAAGCAAAAATATGGTGATGCTCTTGAAACTAAGATAGTGAACTGGGCTAGTAATGGTAAAGCGCGTGTCTCAGGTTATGACCGGGGTATGACTAAGTGGATTATTCATGATGACAGAGTTGTCGGTTGCCATGTTATTGGTGAGCATGCGACTGATTTGATTTCTATAGTGGTTCCGATTATTAATATGAATCTTTCTATTAGTGAAATGCAGCATTGGATATATCCGCATCCGACCTTAGGTGAGATCTTTGTGTTTTAATTTTTGAAAATTATCCAAATTTTATTATTGCGGTTAACTAATACTTAACTTCCATTGGCTAGAACTACGGAGTTCGATCGCGGGGCTTCTTGAAGAGAATGAACTCAGGGGGTTTCAATGAAAATAACTAATATTGTTTTAGTTCTTATACTATTGCTTAATGGCTTGAATAAGGAAGTTTTTGCTTTATATCAAAATCATGACTCTAGAGCCAAAACCAGCTTACTAAAAGCTCCATCTCGCCAAGC
The DNA here is from genome assembly GCA_964410425.1 of uncultured Gammaproteobacteria bacterium. Classification (GTDB taxonomy): domain Bacteria; phylum Cyanobacteriota; class Vampirovibrionia; order LMEP-6097; family LMEP-6097; genus CAYPGT01. The sequence goes on along the minus strand of CAYPGT010000022.1, from coordinate 20,290 downwards.
TCAGCTAAATGAGTCTATTGGTGAAATTACTTCTGCTTGTGCCGACTATGCAGAAGGCGAAATTATAGTGAAGATGAAGCCTGCTCAAGCCAGTTCGAGTATGGCAACCAGACTATTAACTACGGGCTTAAGCTTTACTACTCCTGCCAACTCAGATGATACTGCAGACGTAGAATCATATTTAGAGAAAAATATATCAGGCTTAGGTGATATTAGTCTTGATAAGGCTATAAAAAGTTCTGATGTTATTTCTGGTATTCCTTTAGTTAATTTTAGTGCTTCAAGTAAAGGCAGGATAGTACAAACAGCTCCAAAGACTAAATTACAACTTAAAGCAGAAACTTTACAACAAAAATATGGTTTTGACAGAACTTATAAAATCAACATTCAAGAAAAAGACTGTATTAGATTAGAAAGATTGATTAAACAGATTGATGCTGATCCCAATGTGGAATATGCTGAAGCCAATAAAAAAGTTAAAGTTAATGCTATTGCTATTGCTAATGATCCTCTCTATCTCAGTCATGGTGAAGTATGGGGATTACCTTATGACGAGCTTTGGGGCTTGAAGCAAATTAAAGCTGATCAAGCTTGGAGTGTCAGCTCTGGCAAGGGTGTAGTTGTAGCTGTCATAGATACTGGTGTAGATTATAATCACCCTGACCTTTGGGATAATATTTGGGTAGATCCTAATCTAGTGTCTGATAGAAACGATGACGGCAAAATAAATTTAGACGATGCTGATTTAGATGGAGATCAATATATATCTTCAAAAGAAATCATTCCTGGTATGTTCGGTTATGATTTTGCTTATGATGATAATGATCCGCAAGATGGTTTTGGACATGGAACACATGTAGCTGGAACTATTGCTGCAGTTAGAAGCAATGCTAAGGGTATTGTTGGAGTGGCGCCTAACGCTAAGATTCTTATTCTTAAAGGTCTTGATGATGATGGGTCTGGTACGAATGATAGTCTAGCTAACGCTGTGAAATATGCGGCAGATTTATTAGTGAATAATGCCAGTATTAGTTCTCTGGTGACTAATAATTCTTGGGGCGGTAGTGGATACAGTCAAGTTTTCGCGGATGTTTTTGACTATGCTAAAGAATTAGGGGTGATAAGCGTAGTTGCAGCAGGTAATAGTAGTGCAGATGCTAAAGATTTTAATCCAGCGACTTTACCATCTGTAATTACTGTAGCTGCATCAACTGTAGATTCTAGTTTGGCTGGATTCTCCAATTTTGGTCTGAGTGTTGATGTTGCAGCTCCTGGCGGAGGTGATGCTTCTGATCCAGATGAACGTAACATTCTATCGACTATGAATGTCAATTCAGCAATAGCAAATCAAGCTCCAGAGTGGATTATAGAAAATGACGAAGACAGGCCTGAATATGCTTATGTTCGTATTGCTGGAACATCTATGGCTAGTCCTCATATTGCTGGTGTGGTTGCTCTTATTAAATCATTGCACCCAGACTATAATTTAGAAGATATTAGAAGTATATTGCGTAATAAAGTTAGCCCAATTAATTCTGATAAGATAGAGACTGGCATTCTCAATGCTTTAGATGCAGTAAGATCAACACAAGTCCCAGCCAAGGCGTTTCTGTATCCTGTTCAAGAAGAGTACTTGACAGGAAATATTAATTTAAAAGGCACAGCAAGTGCTAAGAATTTTGTGAGTTATATTTTAGAGTTTTCACCTGATTTAGATTCTAAAAATCCTAACTGGTACCCTATTAGGACTGTTTATAAGGCGGTTGAAGATGGTTTAATTCTCGATAATTTTGACAGCTCAAATTTGCCTGATGGGAAATTGCTAATTAGATTAAGAGTGCAAAGTAGAGGTGAAGAAGAATCGCAAGATACAATTAGTATTAATGTTGATAATATCCAATTAATTAATCCCAAAACGAATGATGATATTGATGGTCATTTATTGACAACATATCAGTCGTCCACAGTAGGTAATATGCTTATGCCTGTCATCGTTACTAATTATGGACAAACCCGCCGTCCTTTAGCAATCAACGTAGTAGATCTTAGTACTGGTACTAGTGTGAAGTCTAGTTTTATTAGCACTGGTTCTATCGTCGATACTATAGGTTTTATAGATACTAAGAGTTTACCGCATTCAGGTGCATATAATTTACAGATAGTAGTTAATAACAGAGTAGCAGACTCAACATATTTTATATATGAACCTCATTTAGTTAATCCAGAGCCGATGCGAATTTTGGAACATCCAGACTCGTTACTTTGGAAAAATTTTAAGATTGCAGATTTAAATAAGGACGGAGTCGATGAGATTTTTATTGGAGAGGATAAAATTAAGGCACTTAGTAATAATAAGGTTATTTTAGAGCATACCTTCGGTAATGGTTTTGAAGCATTTGGTTCTCCTTTGGTAGCAGATTTAGATGGAGATGGAAACAACGAGTTGATTAGCCTTAATTATAGTTCCAAGGAGCCTGTTCACAGAATATCTGTTATTGATAAGGAGAATAGAGAGCTAATGCAGTGGGAACGATACCTCCATGAATCTTTCTTTGAGACAATGATAGGAGATGTTAATGCAGATGGCAAATCAGATATCCTTACAATATCTGGATCTCATAGTGTTGGTGATGATCCAGAAATGTTAGATGTGTATCTTACTAATTTTTTCTTAGGCTCTGATAAATTAGTTCATCAAGAATCACATTTATTAATAGAAGATCATGTCTACGTAATAGATTCAATTATTGGTGATTTTGATGCCAATGGAAAAGATGAGCTTGCTCTTCTTGTTTTGAATTCAACATCAGATAAATCAGCTTCAGATGAGATAATTATGATTTTTTCTTTGACTGGCAAGTTATTGAAAACGATACATACGGGATTGTCCAAAAGTTTGTCGGGTTTGATTGCTGCTGATTTGGATCAAGATTCTGATCTTGAATTTATAGTAGGCGGTGATACAAGTGTTACGCATGATGTGTTTGGCTCAACGTCACGAATATTGAATGCTTTTAACTATGATGGTTCTATTGTAACTGGTTGGCCCTTCATTTTCCCCGAAGGTCAGTGGATGGATATGAGTCATGTGGTAATTGGTGATTTAAATAACGATGGATTTCCTGAAATTGTTTTTGGGACACATCAAAATAGTTACAATAATTTCATATTTGATCCATTGTTTGGTATGTTTATGATGGATGACTATTTGTTTGCCTTGGATAAGGACGGTCAGCTATTACCAAATTATCCAGTGATAAGGAGTAGATATCAAGATCCATCAAAACAAGCATCTATTGATTTATCTTATATTCCTCCATCTTGCATTGTTATAGCTGATGTGGATAATGACGGTAAGTGTGACATTGTCACGGCAATGGAGCCTGATAAAGACAAAAGGGAAGTTATATTTGCATATAAAGACGACGGAACATTAGTAAAGGGCTTTCCATTCCATGCTGCTAATGTTGCTTGGCCAGATGGTTTTGCACAAGTGCAACACAATAGTATGGCTGTTGGTAATTTTGATAAAGATCCTGGTTTAGAGTTGGTTTTTGCTGATATTTTAAAATATGTTTATGTCTATGATCTTAATGTACCAGCTACCGCTAAAGTTGAATGGGGCATGTTGAGATCCGATGTTAAAAATACTGGTGTTTATTATAAGAAAGGTAAACCTCGTCCTAAAGCAGATTTGAGTGTACAAGTATCAATTGATAAATCGAGTATCACTACCGGCGATACTTTCACTTTGGGGCTTCAAGTTCGTAATAATTTGAATCTTGCGAAAGGCTGGACTGGTACTGCTTATGGAGTGATGGCTAGTATGGATATTCCTGATGGGCTTAGTCCTGTTAATATCGATACTCACTGCTCTGTCAAGGATAACAAATTAATTTGCAATTATGAAACTATGTCACCTGGTTTGATTAAGAGTTTTAATATTCAGTTCAAGGCTACTAATAATCAATTGAAGGATATAGAGATAGCTGTCGACGGAGCAAGTGTTAGTGCTACAAGTAAATTGCTTAATCAAATATCCATTGATCCAGATGGCTCCAATAATATTTCTAACACTGTGAAGATTCGAGTAAACCAGAGAAGAGCAGATCTAAGAATTAGTTCTTTTACTACTAATAAAACTACTTACCTCAAAGGTGAAGATGTGACTTTGACAGTGATTGCCAATAATAATATTGCAGCCGGTAACTACAATGCTTATGGAGTAGTATTAAAAATTCCTCAACCAGAGTTTTTGATTTTTGATCCAAATAAACAAGATCCAGGTCAGAATTGTGCACTTGGAAATAATGAAATAGTTTGTCAGTTGCTCAATCTACCTCTCGGTGATATTGTAAGACGAACTATTAAGTTCTCCATCCCTAGCAATTCTACAGCTGGTACTCAAAACCTTATAATCGGTGCTGCTACTATTGCTGCAACTAATATAGTCCCTAGTCAATTCACCATAGATCCTATCACTGTTAATAATAGTGCATCGGTAAAAATTACGACAATTCAATATGCAGATTTAGTAGCTGATATTAAAGCCAATAAATCGAGTTATAAATACAATGAAAATATAGCCTTGACTCTATCGGTGCAAAATAAAAAAAATGAATCTAGGTTCTTCGTTGCTGATGCATTTAATGTGATTACAAAGATGAGTATCCCGAGTTCTTATACTTATGCTGGTGATAATGCAAGCTGTTATATGGATATAGATAGAGTTTTAACTTGTGTTTTTGCTTTAGTGAAATCAGCTGAGATTAAGAGCCTTACATTCACTCTTAAATCATTATCGACTAAGCCTGTTAACAGTGTGGTGAATTTCAGTTCAACTGTTAGTGATATAACGGTGGCCCCTATACGAAAATCAGTAGATCCAAGTACGAGTAATAATACTAAGAGTGTGGTGCTGACTGTTAAGTAGGTGGATGCTATAATCTAGTTAATGTCTTCACTCAAGCAACCTATCTCCCATAGTTTCAATCTCTTTAATAGTGCACGCTTCGCAGATTTTGGTGGTTGGCAAATGCCGACGTTTTATTCGAGCATTACAGAAGAACATAGTGCTTGCCGTAATCATATAGGTCTTTTCGATGTCTCGCATATGGGACGCTGGTGGGTGACTGGTTCTCAAGCGCAAGAATTCTTGAACTATCTTAGTACTAATGATCTGAGAACTTTAGACGAGGGACGTAGTTTGTATGCTGCAATGCTTAATGAAGATGCTGGTATCATTGATGATCTGATTATTTATAAAATTAATCCTGAGAAGTTTTTATTGGTGAATAATGCTGGTAATCACGACATAGACGCAACTTGGTATCATAAACATGCTCCTAAGTTTGACGTTAAGCTTGAGGATATCACTTTGACTTGGGGGCAGATAGCAGTGCAAGGACCTAATGCTAAAGCAATCACGGAGAAGCTTTTAGGGCTAGACACAACTCTTAAATATTTTAGTTTTAAGGAAATCACTTACCAAGGACAGCAGCTTGTAATTGCTGCTACTGGATATACTGGCGAGCAGGGGTATGAGTTATATGGTCCAGCGCCACTACTCATGCAGATTTGGCGGCAATTGATTGATGTAGAGAATGCCAAGCCCTGTGGTTTGGGTTCGCGTGATCTTTTGAGGCTAGAGGCAGGTTACTGTCTGCATGGTAATGATATAGATACAGAGACTACGCCTTATGAAGCTGGCTTAGATTGGGTTACTAAATTTGATGATCATGATTTTATTGGTAAAGATAGCTCTACTATTAAGAATAAGAAGTTAGTAGGGTTGGCGTTCCCTCTAGGTGAGAAACTTATACCAAGAGCACATACTATAGTCATGGACGCACTTGGTGAGCCTATTGGAGAGATCACTAGTGGTAATTTTTCGTCGATGTTGAATAGAGCAATTGCTTTGGCTTATATCAAGCCAGATTATAATCAAGATTCAGTGAACATAGAAATACGTGGTAAGAAGGCTTCAGCGAGTCTCGGCGAACCTTGGTTTTATCGCAATATTCATGGTAAGGAAATTCAAGAGTTTAAGGTTATGTTGAAAAGGTAACGGAAGCGAGCGAAGTCGGGATGTTACGGATTTAAGATAATTCAAATATTATCTAATTTTCATTTTTTATTATTAAAAATCATCTGCTTTATGATTAAAATAGCTTCTATGGTTCAGTATTTTAAGACTCATGAATGGATCGAAGATATCGGTGGTGGTAAGTTTCACATGGGTATTAGTCAATATGCTTGCGATCAGTTAGGCGACATAGTTTTTATAGAAGAGAAAGATGCTGGTGAGCTTTATGATGAAGGTGATTCACTTGCCATACTTGAATCAGTGAAGGCTGTCGGTGATGTTTATGCACCATTTAAGGCAAAGCTTATAAAAACTAACCCAGATGTTTTAAGTAGACCAGAAGATTTGCAGGCTGACACATGGATAGTAGAGATCAAGTCTATCGATGGTATTAATTTTGATGATATGGATACTCTCAATTCTAGTGAGTATGATGATTTTGTGGCTGGCTTGTAGAGCAGCTTCTCGCCATACATTCACTTAGTATTGGTTCCTTCACCGCTTTAACATCATCGAAGCGTGAGAATTTAGTAGTGTGCGGAGCAGTTTTCAACATGGCTCTACCTTCCTCAGTCTGAGCTTCTTCTATGATTTCTTCGAAGGCTCCAACCAAAGCATCTAAGCTAGACTTAGGCTCAGTTTCAGTTGGTTCTATCATAATGGTCTCGGCAACAGTTAGCGGGAAGTAGATAGTAGGTGCATGAATGCCTTTGTCTAAGAGCCTTTTAGCTACATCGAGAGCGGTGATGCCGTATTTTTCCTTAAGTCTATAAGCTGAAATGATGAACTCATGTTTGCAGACACGATTAAACTTAGGTTGGAAGATTCCATCTTGAGACAGTATCTTGCTAGCTTTAACTTTAGCTTGAATGTAGTTAGCATTGAGTGTTGCAGTTTCACCTATGCGCTTGATACCTTCTCTACCATTGCGTTTGATATAAGTCAAGGCTCTAAGTAGTACGTTGAAATTACCGTGGAAGGATCTTATTCTGCCGATACTGCTGCTAGAACTATAATCCCAATATAAATCTCCAGCAGCGTCACGCTTGATATCAGCTCCAGGAAGGTAAGCTGCAAGTTTTTTGCTTGCTCCGATAGGACCTGCTCCGGGACCGCCGCCGCCATGCGGCGTAGAGAAGGTCTTATGTAAGTTCAGGTGAACTAGATCAAAGCCCATATCACCAGGACGACAAATTCCTACTATGGCATTAAGATTGGCGCCATCATAATATAGTAATCCACCGTCTTCATGTACTAGCTTAGATACTTCTATAATGTTTTGGCTGAATAAGCCCAATGTACTTGGGTTGGTGAGCATGAATACCGCTATCTTGCCTTGATTTTTATTGATAACCTTTTTAAGGTCCTCTACATCAACATCACCTTCTGCTGTAGATTTAACAGTAATGATCTTAAACCCTGCCATAGACGCTGAGGCTGGGTTGGTACCATGTGCTGAATCTGGCACTAGGACTATGTCTCGTGGCTCATTGTTGTCAGCGAAATATTTCTTTGCCATTAACAGAGCTGAATATTCACCATGAGCACCTGCTGATGGTTGAAGGCTGAACTTATGGAAGCCTGTAATCTCACAGAGAGCTTGATTTAGTTCTGTGAATACTTCTAATGCCCCTTGTACATCTTTATCGTTATCGTATGGATGTAATGATGTCCACTCAGGCTTGCTTGCTATCTCATCATTGATCTTAGGGTTGTACTTCATGGTACAGGAACCTAGTGGATAGAAATGAGTGTCAATAGAGAAGTTCTTTTGTGATAATTGTGTGAAATATCGACAAACAGTGAGTTCTCCTTGATCTGGAATGTTGATCTCTGGTAATTCTGAAGCGTTGAATTCTGCAATGAGCTGAGATATCTGTGCCTCGGTAATTTGTGGTGCGCGCAATTCTTGCCCGTATTCCGAAAGCAAGGCTGTCACATCGTTTAAGAAGGAATTAAGTTCGGCGATAGAATGCATTTCGGATACCGCAAATAAGTAGAGCTTTTTGCCGAAGTCTAGGGAAAACAAATTAGCGTTATTTTTAAGAATTTGATTGACATTGACAGAAAGTAAATTGAATAAGGTATTAAGTGGGCTATCAATAGCAATCGCTAAGCAGAGTTCGTTAAATGGATTCTCTGTCTTCACTTCTATGTCAGAGAAGGCTGTGAGTGCTTTTTTGAGAGCCTGAGTCTTAGCCCAGATCTCTGCAGCGATCTTTCTCAATCCAGTCTTGCCCATTTGTGTTAAATATATCGATGTGCATAGCGCATGTAGAGACTGATTGGTGCAAATGTTAGAACTGGCTCTTTCACGCTTAATATGCTGTTCGCGGGCTTGGAAAGTTAGCACATAACCTTCTTGTCCTTTACGATCGGTAGTCTTGCCGATAATGCGACCCGGCATTTGCCTAACGTAATCTTGCTTGCAAGCTATGAACCCTACTTGCGCTCCTCCATAGTGAACAGGATTGCCAAAGCTCTGCATCGAACCGCAAACTATTTGTGCTCCAATCTCACCAGCTTTGATCTCTTTAATCATTGAATAAGCTTCAGGTACGACTACTATCAAGAATAAATTATGGTCTTCAACAGTTTTACGTAAAATAGTCGCTGCATCATTAGTGATGGCTTCGCCATAGAAATTAGGGTTGGCGATGACAAGAGTTGAACCGTCTGGAATATCAGTCAGTGACTCATAATAATGATATTTGATTTCTAGCGGATCTAAGAAGTTCTTGGCGACACTGATATATTCAGGGTGAATATATCTAGAAACGTAAATTTCGCGCTTCTTGTCTATTCTCCACGACATAGTGATAGCTTCTGCAAACGCTGTCGCTCCATCATACATGGAAGCATTGGCTAGATCCATGCCACTGAGTTCGGCGCAATAACTTTGGAATTTATAAATAGCTTCTAGAGTGCCTTGTGAGACTTCGGGTTGGTACGGAGTATATGAAGTGAGAAACTCACCACGGCTTGCTATAGCTTTAACCAAAGCTGGTACGTGATGTTGATAGCAGCCTGCGCCTCTGAAATTGGTTGAATTAACGTTGTTGTTTTTATTAGCCAGCTTGGTGAAATACTTGTGTAATTCCCACTCACTGTAGCCAATCTCTAAATTTAGTTCACGCTTCAGGAGTAGATTCTCTGGTATATCAATAAATAACTGGTCTATTGAGTTAATGCCAATCTCTTGGAGCATTTCTTGGCGTTCTGTGTCGTTGATTCCGATATAAGGCATAATAACAATTTTACCAATAAATCAGCCATTTAGCCGAACTGCTCTTAATATAGCCTTAATCTAAATCAGGTAACTCTATTAAATTAGCCAAGAATGCCGATATAGTCCATATGGCTGATGTTTAATCCTGTCAGCTGTGCGATAATCAACCCTCCCAAGATGCCTCGTTTAATCCTCACAGCGCTTCTTCTATTTGTTGCTTGCTATCCAGCGAGTGCTGTCGATTTGAGCATGCTTGAGCGTCATAATCAGCTCAGTCTTAAAATAGATTCTTTGGGTTCGCGTTTGAATCAGTTGAAGTATAAAATTGATAAATCTTATTACAGTTCATTTTATAAACATGCCAAAAAAATATACTCTCAAGAGAGAGTTCTTTATAAACAGTATCTAGCCCTGGAGAAAACCCAACTTGCGAGCAATCAAAGAGAGATAGCTAATAAACTTCAGAAGCTTAAAGTATTGCACCGTAACTCAGCGCAAATAGAAAACCTTGCAAATGAACTTTATGCTTTAGAGAAGGCTGATAAGGAAACTTTAGATCAGGCTGTAAGCACTGCTAAAGCGTTGGTCATGGGTTATGATCCTAATGGTTCTGGTATTTTTGGACAAGCTAGTATGGTTTCTGGCAATTGTACGCCTGGACCTTCTAGTAAGAACTCTAGTTGTTCTACGAATTTTGTTTCAAGAAATATTTATGTAAGGAAGTTGACCAGTATAGATGACAGTGTTACCTATGGTTACTTTCAGTTTGCTGATGAAGCTACTGCATCAACTGTATCTGATGAGCAGGGTATGTTTTCTCTAGACTTAGAACCAGGTACTTATAGTATTTTTGTTGCTGATGACGGTAAGGAGTATTGTAATAGCTTTAATGCTGAAGGAATTGCGTGCTTGGTAGAGGTGAAAGAAGATATTAAAACAGATTTTAATTTAGTCATAGATAAGGCAGTGTGGTAATAGATCTGCTCTTGTATATTAGAAATTAATTCGACTGGCAAGCTTCGCGGGACTCGAGGTCTCTCTTTGCTCACTTACGTTCACAAAGAGAGACAACTCTCGTCTTATTGCTCAGCTTGTCCAGATGTCGAATTAATTTCCGATCTTAATGTCAATTCAAATAGTCCCTGTTCACGGTATAATTTCCCTATGCGCCTACTACATACCATGCTCCGCGTAGGAGATTTAGAGAGGTCTCTGAAATTTTATACTGAAGTACTTGGAATGAAATTATTACGCCGTAAGGATTACCCTGATGGTAAATTTACTCTTGCTTTCGTTGGCTATGGTGATGAAGCTAGTAACACTGCAATAGAACTAACTTATAACTGGGACACGAGTTCTTATGATCTTGGTAAGGGCTTTGGACATATCGCTATCGAAGTAGAAGATGTCTATAAGGCTTGCGATGATATTAAAGCTAAGGGCGGGAAGGTAACTCGGGAAGCAGGTCCTATGAAACATGGTTCTTCAGTATTAGCTTTCGTAGAAGATCCTGATGGTTATAAAATAGAATTACTAAGTCCCAAGAGAAAGGATTAATATGAAAGTCATTGTTGATCTATGCTTAGTGCCAATGGGAGTAGGGGTCTCAGTCTCTGAGTATATTGTTATCTGCGAGAAGATTCTGCAAGACGCTGGATTAAAAACGCATCTTCATGCTTACGGTACAAATATAGAAGGGGATTGGGATAAAGTTATGGCAGCAATTAAACGTTGTCATGAAGCTGTACATCAAGCCGGTGCACCAAGAATTACTACTACTATTAAGCTTGGAACTAGAATTGATAAAGAACAAAGTATGGAAGATAAGGTTAACAGTGTTAAGTCGAAATTATAGGCTTACTCCCCCACAAAGCCTCTGCGCATAGTATTTTCAGTAATAGTTTTCTCCTGAGTGAATTGTAATAAATAATTTGGTCCGCCAGACTTGAAACCAATACTAGATTGCTTGAGTCCACCAAAAGCCTGTCGAGAAACTACGGCTCCAGTGGAACCGCGGTTAATATATAAATTACCCACCATAAACTCTGTAGTTACTTTCTCTATGCTAAGAGGACTGCGCGAGTAGAAAGCTCCAGTGAGTCCATAAGGTGTATTGTTGGCAAGTTCCAGAGCATGGTCTAGGTCTTTAGCCTTGAGCACTACCAAGACTGGTCCGAATATTTCTTCTAGTACTAGTTTGTGTTCAGCTTCTAAGTTAGTAAAAATATAAGGACTGAGATAGTAGCCTGATTCTGGTACATTCAAGTCTCCAAGCAGCATAGTGCCATCTTGTTTGCCAAGCTTAATGTATTCAGAAATCTTCTGCTGAGCAGCAGTGTCTATCACTGGCGGTAGGGTGCAAGCTTCGTCACGAGGATCAGCTATATTCATCGCTAAGCCAGCTTCGACTAAGCGTTCTGTAAATTGCTGGTAAATATTTTCATGGATGATAACTCTAGAGCAGGCAGAACATTTTTGTCCAGCATAGCCAAAAGCTGAGTGAATCACTCCGGGAATAGCCTCATCTAAATCTGCACTCTCATCTATAATGATGGCATTCTTGCCGCCCATCTCGGTGATAACGCGCTTCACTGGTCTGGCTTGGCTTGCTATATCGTGAATGCCCATGCCCACAGCACTTGAGCCAGTGAAAGCAATTAAACGAGTCTTAGGGTGTGCAACTAAATACGATCCGATAGTCTTGCCATCACCTGGAAGGAAATTGATTAGACCTTTAGTATAATCTCCCGCTATGTCTTTTACCGATTGATTTAATAGCATTAAAAATTCATAAGCGATGATAGAGGTTTGCTGTGAAGGTTTAACTATGACAGCGTTGCCCATAACTAAAGCTCCTACAGTCATACCTGCCATGATCGCTAAAGGGAAGTTCCATGGTGAGATGATTACAGCGACTCCATATGCTTGATAGTGATTAGTGTTTTTTTCTCCAGGTAGAGATCTTAATTTATTTAGCTCTAGTTCTAATGCTTGCGTCGCGTAATATTCTAAGAAGTCTATGGCTTCTGACACTTCGCCATCAGCTTCTAGCCAAGGTTTACCAGCTTCAAGGCAGAGTAGGGCATTAAATTTGTAACGATTGTCTTTTAGTTTTTGAGCTGTTAACTTTAGTACTTCTGATTTAAGTTTGGGTTTAGCTTGAGACCATTTCTTATAAGCTTGTTCCGCTGCGTTGATAGCTCTGTCGCAGTCTGTAATAGTGCTATATGAAATCCGTCCTAATATTTCTGTAGGCTGAGCTGGATTAAGCGATTCAAAGTAGTGATCATTGTAACTTTTATTACCATCTAAGTACACTGGATACAATCTTTCTCCATTAAGCTCTTGCTCCAGAGATTTGATAGCATGTTTCATTCTCTCGCGATTGAGCTTCTTGCTGAAGTCTATATTAGGAGCATTGCTAAACCCCTCGATGCCAAGTACTGAGTGTTGGATCTGATGTATGCTTGGATCTTTTAATAGTTCATCTACATCTCTTCCTTCTAGCATTCCTTGCCTTAAGAAGGAGTCATTAGCAGTGTTTTCTAGAAGCCGCCTAACGAGGTATGACATACCTGGAATCAGTTCACCATAAGGCATATAGACCCTAATAGTATATCCATGCTCTGAGAAATAATCTTTCAGTGAGTCCATCATGCCATAGAGCATTTGAAACTCATAGCGTGATTTGTCAATTTGGTTTACTGTGACATAATTTAAGGCATGTGATAGTGAGCGAATATTATGCGAAGCAAGTGCTGGTCTAACATGTCTATGATTATCTAAGAGGATTTCAGTAAGTTTTTCGTAATTAGTATCAGATAAATATTTCTCAGTAAACACAGGTGGTTCCCAACTATGCTGCTGGGCGATAGCATACTCGTAATCCCAATAAGCACCCTTAACTAGCCTGATGGTGATTGGTTTACCACGACTTTGAGCCCAACGGATCCAGGTCCTGAGATCATGTTCACTTTCTTTTAGGTAAGCCTGAATAACTATGCCAGCATTAGACCATGACCTAAACTCCTCCTCCATTAGTAATTCACGAATAATTTCATAAGTAAGCTCTTTCCAGGAATAGTGCTCAGTGTCTACGTTGATGAACGATCCTTGTTTCTTAGCTTCACGATAAATATTGCGTAAGCGCTCTTTGATAATAGATTTCTTATTAGAGTAATCTAATGGGTTGACCTGAGGTATTAAGGCTGAGAGTTTAACTGAAATATTAACCTGGGGTATGTCAGTAAGTAATTTTATATATTCATCGTAATAGTGCTGTGCTTCATGTTCACTTAGAGCCAGTTCACCAAGTATATCGAGAGTATAGTCTTGTTTCTTTTTCTGAAGTTCTTGAATTTTGACTAAGGCTTCTTGGGTATTAGATCCGCAAATGAAACTTGATGCGAGTAATTTCACTGTAGTATGTACACCCCAATCTAGAATTTTATTTACCATGGGATTCTCGATTAGAAAGTTAGGACTAGAGTTGGTTAGGTACTCAAATAAATATTGTGAGATCTGTTTGGAGCTTTGTAGAGTTGGCAATACATCAACAAACCTGAACAATTCTTTCTGTAATTTAGGATTAGAGATGCTGAGCTTAAGCATCTGGTTTTTCAGGAAATCAAGCCTAAATAGATTTAGACCAGAGTCTTTGGCCTTAATATATTCAAATAGCTTTTTCCCGATGAGTTCTTCAGGAGATGATTTATGGCTGGTTTTCATATAGGTGGTCAGCTTATATAGCTCTTATTCCACTGTGGCGCTAAGCCGCTATACAAATTCTTAAGGTTTCTAGCCATTAAACGCTTGAAATAGCAGATATGACTAGGTTATCATTAGCCCCCTATGGCTAAATATACAGGACCTAAGGATAAATTATCAAGAAGATACGGAGAGCTACTTTCAGGTATGCCAGTGTTTGAAGTGGCTAAGAGGCCCTACAAATCTGGTCAGCACGGTCAGCGCAAGGCTAAACTTTCTGAGTACGGCATGTTGCTGAAAGAGAAACAAAAGCTCAGATTTAGCTACGGTGTTATTACTGAGAAGCAATTCAGAAAGTACGTACAGAAAGCTATTCGTATGAATGGTCCTAGTGGTGAGATCCTACTTCAACTCTTAGAGAGAAGATTGGATAACATGGTTTACAGACTTGGTTTCGCTCCTACACTTGCGGCAGCAAGACAGTTGGTTGGACACGGTCATATTTTAGTAAATAATTTTAAGGTGGATATTGCTTCTTATCAAGTGAATCCTGGAGATACTATCGCTATTCATCCTAAAGCTCGTAAGATCACTTTGATCGGTGAAGCAATGAAGAACTGGGTAGATGTGCTTCCTTATATCAAGAGAGAGAAGAACGCTTTTGAAGGTGAGTTTGTTGAAATACCTTCTCGTGAGCTTATCCCTATGAACGTTAATGAACGTATGATCATAGAGTTCTATTCTAGATAATTTCTTAGTGACTTCTTAATCTAGTCGTGGGTATATTAGTTATACACCTGTTATCCCATGCGATTAATCTCTTTAATATTAAGCCTAGTTATTTGCTCGTTTATGAGCTTAGAAGCTCTTGCTTACACAGAACAAAATTTATCGATCAAGAAAGACCCAGCACCGACTTCATTTAAGCTTAGTGTTGCTAATTCTAATGCGACCTTTGTACCCTCTGATGTTGGAATTATTGGTGTGAAATATTTGCACCGTAAGGGAGATATGAGCACAGTGATAGAAGTTTATCCTCATACTCCTGCTTCAGCTGCGGGTGTTCAAGTTGGTGACAGAGTTTTAGAAGTAGATGGTACTAATATTATGGCTTTTGATGCTGATCAAGTATTTGCGATGATAGCTGGCAGACCAGGTGAGCCAGTGCGTCTTAAGATGATGCGTTGTGCTGGTAGTACTGGTGCATGTCGTGCTTATGAGGTTAATCTTACTCGCATGGATATGAATGAACTAGCATCTGAGCAGGTGTTCAAGATTTATAAGTACGGAAATTAGGGATAAGAATATTTTTTTGTTTTGTGGTATTCCATGCTTGCTCAGCATATTAATTTCATGGAATATTATGGTGAAACACATAAGGTTATAATGTTCCTATGATCGAAAAAACCATCAATAGCAAACTGCTTTATAGGGGTAAGTTTCTGGACTTCGTTGAAGATGAAGTGGAGATAGAATCTGAGCCTGTTATTCAAGCTCGCAGACAGTATTTTATTCATCCTGGTGGTGTTTGTGTAGTGCCGATACTTGATGATGGTTCAATTATTCTGGTGGAACAGTTTAGAACTCCTTTAGGTAAGCTTATTTATGAGATCCCTGCTGGTAAACGAGATGCTGGTGAAGAACCCTTTGCGACAGCGACTAGAGAGTTGCAGGAAGAGACTGGTTATACTGCAACGCAATGGACTGACCTTGGACATATTTATCCCTGTCCTGGTTATGCAACAGAAGTGCTCTATATGTATCTAGCTCAAGGATTAGTTCCTGGCGAGCAGAATCTGGATCACGGTGAACTTGTCAACGTGATTAAGCTACCCATGGCTAAAGCAATCGAAATGATACACCAAGGTTTAATCCCTGACGCCAAGACGATTTCAGGGATATTTCTTGCTAGTAAATATTTAGATATCGATTAACGAACTCTTCAGCGCTACTACCACAGCTTCTGTGCGGTTCTTAGCTCCAAGTTTTTGTAAAATGCTTCTTACGTGATTCTCAACAGTCTTGGTACTTAAACCTAAGCCTGCAGCAATCTCTGGATTGCGCAAACCCTCTTTGATTTGCAACAATACTTCCATTTCACGTTTTGAAAGATTCCCTTTGGTTCTGCTGCCCGTTATTTCCGCTGCAGAATGAGTGATCTGATCTTGCATCATAGTACTACCCCCTTATGTACTGTCGCTTCAAAGTCGCTCGGACTGAATTCTACTTCAATCCTCGCCTCAGTAAATTTGTCCTTGTACTCATTAGGGATTTTGACTAAATCCTTCCGAGTGCATATTATCGTTATACCCAATGCAAGTACCTCCTTAACTTCACCTAGAGAGAATGGATGATGATCTGGATAGAATCTTCTCTCTATACTACGGAGCTCCTCTTTACTGTGCCCTTGGCCCTCTAGGTGTTCTTGTATATTTTTTACAAGAGTATTAGGGTCAGCCACTGCAGTAAAAACCCCTAGCTTAGTATTAGGATGCAATTTTTTGGTTAAGCTTAGGTTAAATTTAGCATATTTCTTTTCAGGATTATTTCTTATCCAGTCATCGTTTACCTTGGTGTAGATAAGGTGATCTGCTTTAGCCTCTGCCCAAGGGAATTCTCTATAGAAGCCTGATTCATTGACGTTTTTAAGAATGATCTCTAGGTCTCTATCTAATTGTATATGTTGCAAGCCATCATCTAAAATAAAAACATCAATTTCTTCTTGTATGCAAGCCTGCATGCCACCACGATAACGATTCGGATCTACTACTAAGGTGATATTGGTGTCAGTGAATGCAAGAAGCATCTCCATTGCTTCATCACCAATATCCATGACACTAAATGCTGAATGCTTTGAGCTGTTGATTATAATTGGATATTCTTTTGCTTTTGACTTGTATCCCCTAGTTAGCACAGCAACTTTTAGACCTTGCTTGGAGAGGTACTTTGCTAAGGCAATGGTGATGGGGGTTTTACCAGTTCCACCAAAAGATAGATTGCCGACTGAAATTACATAAGCAGGTAATTTTTTCTTCTTAAGAATTTTTAGATCATAGAGGGAGCAGCGTAGAGCATGAGCAAGCTGATAGGGAAACGAAATAAAAGCCTTGAAATTCATTTAATAGATTTCCTTCTTCAGTAGATCAGCTACATCTATTACTATGCGTTTGTTCTTTTCTGTAAGGTTCTTAGCTTCTGAACCCATCAAGATTCGTTTGTCTGGGTTCAAGGCTAATTCTAAGATCGCTAATCTTAGGTCTTCTTTAGTGTCAGCAACAATTAACGCATCAGCTTCAAGCATCATATTGACCATCTCAGTGTTCTTGTAATAATGTGGTCCGATGACCACTGCTACTCTACAGGTAGCAGGCTCTAAGATATTGTGTCCTCCAACCTTATCGTTAATAGTGCCACCAACGAAAGCAATATCTGCAACGGAATAAATATCCATAAGATCACCAATAGTATCCACTAGTAAGACATCATCAGCACTATAGGTACGATCTGGTGTATCCATCTCTGACTGGGATACATCGTAAAGTACTTTGTCTAAGCTAATCTTTTGTGCATCTGCTGAGGGTTTGCTTTCAGCAAGCTTAACTAGATTTGAACTTAGTATTTTATCGTCACGATAGCGAGCGTAATTTTGGAGAGATTCTTTGATATGACTAAGACGAATAGGTGTGAGATGTGCTGCTGAGTTGATAATAGTCTCTACTACTCCAAATCTTTCTGGATGCCGTGGAGCTATGATTAATCTTAGTTGAGGGATTTCTTCTTTCAGCTCTTGAAATATAGCTGTTAAGAGTATCTCTTCTTCAGGGTGGGTGCTACCGCAAACCCAAACTATATCATTATCCTTGTAACCCAGTAAGCTTCTGAGTTTGGCGGATCTCTCTAACTTAACATTAGGAAGAGCGGAGAATTTCATATTGCCAGTCATGAAGATTCTACTCTTGTCTACGTTCATATTTATATACTTGCGACTGTCTTGAGGGGTCTGTACCAGAATGAGTGAGAGCTTGCTAAACATCCAGGAGATAAATGGATAAAACATCTTATATGTTTTATAGGAAGAATCTGAAAGTTTGGCGTTGGCTATCATTACTTTGATCTTTCTTTTACTAGCTTCCATTACTAATGCTGGCCAGATCTCGCTCTCCATAAGAATTATAGATCTAGGATTGATGCGTTCTAGTACGGAGCTGATGATATAAGGGTGATCCCAAGGCATGTAAATTAATCTAATAAAATTATTCTCAAGTTCATCTTTGAGTTTATTTTCTGCCATCTTATAAGCGGTATCTGTTGTAACGCTTAAGAGCAGTGGTCTGCCTATAAATACTCTTAATAGGGGAATTAATGCGTTTAATTCACCGACTGATACTGCATGAAACCAAATTGGTCTAGCCATCTGATCTTCGTTAGCTAGTTTGCTAAACTTCGTTGGTTTGATAAATTTCTCGGGATCAAGATAGCCAAGTCTATATTTCAATCCATGACGCCATTTACGGACAAGGGTAAGCGATAAGAGACTTAAGGCAGGGATAGCAAGTGTCCAAAAAATATAATATAGAGGGTAGAAGATATATTGCATTTATGCGGTTGTTTTCTCTCGTTTCTCTAGTCGATTGAAAATAGCTTGAGGTTCAGCAAGAACCGTAAGCCCACTAACAGGCTCTTTCAACTTATCGAGACTGAAGTTGCCGCTCAATAATTTCTTTCTTTCTAGATCTGCTGTGTTGATGCCAAGATTAGTAAATATTTGCTTGGAGATATTTGGCATGATCGGCGCTAGATAAATAGCTGCTTGCCTGCAAGCATATACTGAACTAACTAGAGAGCAGGCAGCATTATTCTTGGCTTGCTCAGTTGCTGATTCATCTTTAAGAACTTTCCATGGAGCGACATCATTGATAAGTACATTTACTCCATCCAGTGCCTTGAAAAGCTCTTCCAGAGCAGCATAGGGGTTAAGGTCGTCAATGTGTTTTTTGAAACTTAATTCTAATGCTGAGAAGTTTTGTGCTATTTGAGTGTCTATTGCTATGTCAGGTACTTTATTGTCGAAATATTTACTGATAAGTTTCAGTGAGCGATTCAGTAAATTACCTAAATTATTAGCTAGATCGGAATTGAGTCTCTGAATAAAGCTCTCATCAGTGTAGTCTCCATCCTTACCAAACATGATCTCGCGTAAGAAGTAAAACTTAACTGCTTCTGCTCCAAACTCTTCAGCTAATGCTATGGGGTCAATAATATTACCCAGGGTCTTGCCCATCTTCATGCCATCTTTGGTAAGGAATCCATGTCCAAAAACTTTCTTCGGCAGTGGTAAACCAGCAGACATCAGCATTGCTGGCCAGTAGACAGCATGGAAGCGTAGTATGTCCTTGCCAATGATATGAACTACGGAATCATCTTGCCAAAATTTATTTTTATCATTCCCCAGACCTGATAGATAGCCTAATAGAGCATCGAACCATACGTAAATCACTTGTCCCTCAGTATCCCCTGGTACTGGTATACCCCAGCTCAAATTTGCTCTCGATATAGGGAAGTCTCGCAGACCGTCTTTGAGCCAGCCTAGTACTTCGTTCTTGCGATAATCTGGAGCGATGAAATCAGGGTTAGCATCGATGTATTGTTGTAATTTATCCTGATATTTAGATAGAGCGAAGAAATAATTCTCCTGCGCATATTCTTCTACGGCTTTTTTATGAGTAGGACAAAGGAAGGCATTACCTTCTTCGATAAGATCCTTCTCTAACCAGAAATCCTCACAGTGAGTGCAATAGAGACCCTTGTACTGTCCCTTGTATATGTCGCCGTTGGATCGAACTTTCTCAAAGAATTCAGTTACGAATTGGCGGTGCGTGGGTGCACTAGTACGAATGAAATAATCATAGTTTATATCTAGTATTTTCCAGAGCTTCTTAAATTCTTCAGCAATAAAATCACAATGTGCCTGCGGACTTTTATTATTAGTGGCGGCAGCTTTCTCTATTTTCTGACCATGCTCATCTGTACCAGTTAAGAAGGCGACTTCTTCACCACGTTGCAGCATATGCCCCGCAAAAAAGTCCGCAGCGATGGTCGGATAAGCACTACCTATATGTGGCAGGTCGTTAACGTAAAATAATGGAGTGGTGATGTAATAAGGCATGCCTATTCATTATACTTTCAAGGCTTATTATTGTATCTTTATATTAATGAAGCTCCGCTCTTATATAGTTCATCGAACTTGCCTTGTATGAACTTGCGTTGTT
>CAYPGT010000021.1:0-30169 GCA_964410425.1 uncultured Gammaproteobacteria bacterium | reverse complement strand
TCTATATAGATCAAGAGTTCATTAATAAGCTATTCGACGAAGCGAAAGATTTAGTTAGTATATAATGGTGCTTGAAAGCAGGATTGAACTGCCGACCTCTTCATTACCAATGAAGTGCTCTACCACTGAGCTATCCAAGCGAACTCAAATATTCTATCATTTCAAAAATTAGCGAAAAGTATAATTTTATTTTTGTGCCAATCTTTGTTTATAACGTTTCTCTGCGCGCTTAACAAGAAAAGCAACTACGACACTTGCTGTAGCAGTAACGCCACCCATAAAAACCAAAAAATCCATTTTATTTCTCTCCTTCAAGTGCCTCAGGATGAATAATCCAACCCATGTAGCCTATAATCATAACAAACGCAACTACTAAAAGCAATTTCCCGTAATCTATTTGACCTGAGTTCAATAAATAGTTTGCAAATACACTTACGAACATAATTTTACTTGCATCAATAAAAGTTTTAGCTAACAATTCACGCTTTTTATCCATGTTCAATTCCCCTGTTTTCTAGATACAGACGATTATAAACTATGAGATATTCAGCAATGAGTAATATACGTTTTTATAAAAATCTACAAGCTACTTACAAACATACTTTAATATGTCACCTTGAATAGTACCTTCTTTAGCATATTCATATTCATTACTAACCCATTTAGAATCTATTAGTTTATTAGTTCTATCATAGAGTTGATATGAATTAATTAACGCAACCTGTCTCTCACAGTCATAGTCAACACTTGAATCTACTCTACCTACCATCATGGTACCGGAAACTTCTCCAGGTTTCTTGCCCTGAAACTTAATCGCTTCCTCCATATCAAAAACCATTTTTACCCAAGCACTACATTTGCCATCTTTACATTCAATACGATTTTTATCTACGTAAATTTTCTTAGGATTCTCACCTTTAACTTCTGTCACTTGTACCCAATCATTAGTCGCATACTTAAATGGATTGGCACAAGAAGTCAAAGCCATAACGCTCAGTAAAGAAATTAAAAAACGAGACCACATTATATTCATTATTCCCCAAACAAGAGAAATGGTG
The DNA here is from genome assembly GCA_964410425.1 of uncultured Gammaproteobacteria bacterium. GTDB lineage: Bacteria > Cyanobacteriota > Vampirovibrionia > LMEP-6097 > LMEP-6097 > CAYPGT01. The sequence continues at coordinate 29,111 of CAYPGT010000021.1, read as the reverse complement.
TCCTCGAGGAGATTTGAACTCCTACAGCCGAAGCCACTACCACCTCAAAGTAGCGTGTCTACCAGTTCCACCACGAGGACTGAACCGTTAAGGATTCTAGCAGGAAAGATGTGTTAATACGCTAATGATTCGTGCTAGATTAATGGTTTTTTAGTCTAGCTACTTCTTAATAAACTTAGTCAAACTTCTGCACTTCTCTAAAATATTCTGTGCAAGATTTTCTGCTTGCTTTCTAATCTCTGGAACCGCGGTGGTTTCCCAAAGCTGGCCTTTCAATGGTGGTCCAAGCGTATATAAAACTCCCTGAGCATTACCCTCTGCATCTTTAAGAGCGCCTTGCTCATCAGCATCAAGTCCGAGAGACATCTTGTCGGCTTTAATTAAACCCTTAGTAAACAAATCAATAATCAGTGGATCTTCAATCTGACAGAAATCAAGTTCTGAACCAGTACAATTAATCACCTTCGCAACCTTATATTGCAAGAGTTCTTGATCACTTCTAGCTCTCACATTAACTGTAACTTGACCATCTGCTTCTATGAAATCTTCAACTCTCCCAGCAATAATTTTCAATTGCCCAGATGCCATCATCTCATTAAACTTAGCAGCAGCAGTTGGTGGACAGCGGTGTCTGTGCATATCCCAATATGGTCGAATAAATCTAAAGAAACGATTTTTATCACTCTCAGATAAATTAGACCAGAGACTCTGAGTATAAGGTCTAATTGAATCAAAAACCTGCCTCCAATTACCACCCTCAGACTCAACAAGTTTCACTGCTTTGCGAAACTGTTTCAGTAAATCTCTCAATGACGCGCTCTTAGATAAACTCCAATCTATGACATAATCAACCTTCTTATAATTAAGATCATGAGCTTCAGGATATAGACCATGCCTAGATACCGCATAGATCGGTGCCTTGAGCCCCTTACCATTAAGCTCTATAGCCTTATCTATCATAGTCAGCCCCGTTCCAATCAACATCACAGGAGCATCTACTGGTGCAGCCTTATCAACACGACTAGACCAAGGATCTTTTTGATAAAGTGGACTATTATAAAAACTAGCTTTCTTGACTTTAACATTCTTAGGTGGATAATTGCCTACCGCTAAAATTATATGATGAGCTTTGAACTGAATTCCTCCAGAGAGAAACACTGTTGCTGAGCCATCTTCATTCATCTCAATAGAGCCAGCTTCATCGTTAATTCTAGTGAAACTAATGTTATTAGATTTATTTTTCTCTGCATCATTAAGAACTGTTTCTAAATATTCTCCGTATAACATTCTTGGTACAAAAGTATCTTTTTGAATTAACGGTTCTCTTGCATGAGCCCATTCGTAGAAATGTTCTGGTTGATCAGGAAAAGCGCTCATACCTGCAGCAGGTACATTAAGTAAATGCTGCGGACTATTAGTAGAATAAGCAAAGCCTCTTGAGAACCTTGAAGCTCTCTCTATCATTATGATTTGTATGTTCTCGTTAACGTTATCCTGAAACTTTCTCATCAACTGAGTTGCAGCCAGAGTCCCACTAAATCCACCACCAATGATTGCTATGTTTTTAGGTTTCTTAGGTGTACTTGCCGCGAAGCAATCTCCATCTCCATCGTTAAGGCTCAGCCTCTGAATATTAGCAGCGTTAGCATAACCCAAAGTATCACTGTATTCTTGCTTAGACAGCGGTGGAGAGTATATATGCAAAGTTACAAGTTTCTTATTAGAATTATTCTTAACACTATGCGTAGTCTTAGGTGAGATATATTCTAAATCACCAGCCTTAAGAGTACCTGTAGAACTCGTACCATCTTCATAGTAAGTAGTGTGATCCATCTCTCCTTCTAAAATAAAAGTCATAGCATCAGAATCACCGTGACCATGGACATCCGCACCCTGCCCTGGTAGCCAGCAAACTAGGATAATCTCAATATTGTCTGTCTTAAACACTAGATTCCTAGCATAGTTTTCACGTAAAAAACTCTTAAGTGCATTTATATTGAAGGCAGTCATAATGGTATTTTAGTTGAAGATCATCATTAAATCAACGATCCTAATGGCTACTTTCCCGCAAATCAGCCTTATAAACTAAAGCGATTACTTGACTTTTGAGGCTAATTCAAGCCCCTTAGAAGACTTCTTTAGCTCATCTACCTTATCAAGCTTCTCCCAAGGCAAGTCTAGATCAGGTCTACCAAAGTGTCCATAAGCAGCGACATCTTGATAGAAGCGTCCACCATTCAGTTTAGGCATTTCCCTAAGCTTAAAGTTCTTAATTATAGAATAAGGTCTAAAATCAAAGACTTGCTTCACAATCTCAGTGATCTCTTCATCAGGAATTAAACCTGTACCAAAAGTTTCAACATGAATGCTGGTAGGATGAGCTACACCAATAGCATACGACAATTGAATTTCACACTTAGTAGCCAGTCCAGCTGCAACAATATTCTTAGCAGCGTGACGAGCAGCATAAGCAGCAGATCTATCTACTTTAGTAGGATCTTTACCAGAGAAAGCTCCACCACCATGACGCGCATAACCACCATAGGTGTCCACGATAATCTTACGACCGGTGAGCCCTGCATCTCCCTGAGGTCCACCAGTAACGAATCTACCAGATGGATTGAAGAAGAACTTAGTCTGAGCATCAGGCTTGATTGGATAATCCTTAAACACTGCATCTACAACCTTCTCCTTGAGATCCTTTGCGATGATAGCTTGAACTTTATTGTTATCACTTTCACCCTTAATAATCGGATCATGCTGAGTTGAAATCAGCACTGTATCTACTCTTGCAGGCTTGCCATCTTCGTAAGCAAGAGTTACTTGAGCTTTAGAATCGGGTCTGAGATAGTGAATATCAGGGTCATTCTTTCTGACATCAGCAAGCTTCTTCATAAGCTGATGCGCAAGTGTTATAGCTAATGGCATATACTCAGAGGTCTCATCACAAGCGTAACCGAACATCAAACCCTGGTCACCAGCACCAACTAAATCAGCTGGATCTTGAGAAACCTTATCACGAGCTTCCTTGGCAGTACTAACACCAGCAGATATATCTGGACTCTGCTGGTCAAGAGTAACCATTACTGCACAGTTATCAGCATCGAAACCACCACCAGACTTCTGATGATAACCAATCTCACGAACTTTATTACGCGCTATCTCGCTAATAGGTGCATAAGCTTCTGTAGTGATCTCACCACCCACAATAATTAAGCCAGTAGTGCAGAACACTTCACAAGCCACGCGTGCTTGAGGATCTTCAGCAAGAATTGCATCTAAGACCGCATCAGAGATCTGATCACAGATCTTGTCTGGATGTCCTTCACTCACTGATTCCGATGTAAATAAATATTTTTTAGACATAGCTATGAATTGTAGCAATTATTGAAAAATACTGCCAATTCATTGACTCATCCAGGCCTCTATACGTTGATCATCGGTAGGAACACGAATAATTTGTTCCTCTAGGTAATCTCTCGAATCTCCAGTAACCACTAATGCCCGCACCGCATTCGATGATCGAGATTTACTTTGCACTGCTGGTTTTACAGCAGGACTTACAGTAGTAGACCCTGGAACTACGTCTGTTGCTCCTACTGCTTTCTTAGGCTGTTTTGGCAATCTTCTCTGAACAGCTTCAATCAAGGTTCCAAAATTAATATAAGCATTGTGTAATTTATCCATGGCATCTTCTCTAAATCTTCCAGTACTACTGGAATCTACAAGCCATATCACAAGATTCCTAACAATTTTTTCTCTATCAAGCAATATGCCAGCTGCTACTGCAGGGTCGCTGATCCACTGATTCACTCCTTTAGCAAAGTCATGAGGATCTGCAATCAACGCAACAGTAACTCCTTCACTACTAAAGCTAAATGATGATTTTATCGGTCTCAATTGCTCATTAGGTATGAGTTTCAACTCTTTAGCAAACAACCCTAAAAACGCATTTTTAATTTCATGAATATTAGAAGCTTTCGAAAAATCATCAAAATCAAATGTGCTTTGCCTTAATCCAAAGCGGAGCCCCTCATGAGGCACTGGTTTTTGATGTGCACAGGGTTGATATTGATTTAATAAAGTTTGCAGAGCTAATAATTCTTCAGGAATACCGATAGGCTTACGCGGTGCTCGCAAACTAAGCCTTGTATTTTCTCTATTTATGTTTTTTAAATGTTCTTGCCTAGCTTGCGAAAGTTCACCATTGTATTGCTCCGGATTACCACCTCTCGCTATGAAAAGTTCATAATCATAGTAAGACCCCTTGCTTGAAGTAGTGGATTCAGTAACAACTGAGGCTCTAGAGGTTCGCGGGACAACGGTTGGCATTTTAATAATATCCTAATAAATAGTACTTTATCTTTTTCGAAAAGATTAGGATTTTAATAATTGAGCATTCTCGATTAAGATAAACAACTAACCTACTTAGTCTAGTCTGAAAATTCGAGTTTGCCTCTTCGTGCTTTTGTCAATGTTGTACCCAAGGAAACCTCATTATGGCAAACTCAAGCATTGAAGAATTATTAACAGAGATCTTAGTTATTAAGGATCTTTATATTTGTGGCAGGATGAATCAGTCTATCTGCTATGCCGTAGTAGGCGCTGGCGAAGAGGCAAGTTTCTCTAAGAAGAACTGGTCTCAATATGAAGAATTGAGTGATTCCTACATCAAAGACTCTATATCAGAATTACTATTCAGAAGAGACGATATCATCGACAAAGTTGCAGATTGCGGACCTGTGTCTATTAACGTGGTATTTGATACCAGTTATTTGGATTTTGATGAGGATTTGATTAATGACATGATGCTTGATTTCTATGGAGCAAGAGACACCATCGCTTTTGCAAGTTCTTATAACTATTTTAGTGAAGATTTTAATGCCATACTCTCAGAGTTTGTGCTTACTGAATTAAATTAGACTATCACATACAAAATTAATCCTGTTCTAGAAGCTCCCAGATGCAAGGCATGCGAGCGTCGAGGATGCGGAGTTGGCTATCGTCAATGAGCATCCGAGACGCGAAGCAGATCTTCGAATAATTGCCATGCAATTATTCTCGATGCTACGGGGGACTCAGGTTTATACTAAAAATCAAAGTTTACGATCCCCTCGTACAGCAGATGGGACTTCTAGGACAGGATTAAAACAAAAGACCAGGGATCTCTCCCTGGTCTTTCTTTTAAAATCATTAGAATTAAAATTTATCTTCTGCTGAAATTATTATTGCTTCTTGGTCTGCCGCCGCCACCACCGTAGCCACCGCCACCGCCGCCGCCGCCCGTGCTGGTACGTGGTCTAGCGTAGTCGATTTTAAGAGCTCTTCCTTGGAAGTCTTGACCATTGAAAGCCTCTAGTGCTTTCTCAGCGTCTTCGTCGCTTGCAAACGTTACGAATCCGAATCCTTTGCCTTCAATTAGCTTAGTTTCAGTTACGTTGTGGTTCGCAGCAAACAGACTGTGAAGTTGATCTTCAGTTACGTCGTAGTTTACATTTGCTATGTACAGTTTATTTTTTTGCATTTTTTTAAGTTGTCCTTTTTCCTTAATTGAAGAAATAACAAGCATTTCTTCGTCGCGATCAATTATACTACTTTTCCCTTGCCAAGGTAAAAATGGCTAGATCATTCAGGGCAGTTTTATACACTGAATCATTAAGAATAACAAGGGAGTCAATTGCTTGTATGACCAATTCCTTAGCCTTAGCGCGGCTTTTCTCTATACCGCCAGACTCTTTAATTATTGCAACAATTTCCTGACTAAGTTTGGCATTATCAGGTTCTTGAGCCAAAGTTCCTATCTTATCTCGCAAACTGAGATAAAGAAGATTATTATCCTTCTGTAAGGTTTCAAGGGCATACAAGACTGGAATAGTAATTTGGCCCTCTTTCAGATCAGCGCAACTCGGCTTACCAAGAGTTTCAGTATCTGAACTGTAATCGAGAATATCATCGACTATTTGAAACGCTAAACCTAAACACTTTCCATAATTAGCGCAAGCTTCGATCAACTCAGATCTTAAACCAAGTGCCAAGGCTGGAGCCTTAGTACTAGCTTCAAACAAGGAAGCCGTCTTCTTATAACTTTTAGAATAGTAATAATCCCAATCTAGTTCCGTAGAGAATTTTTTCTCTACTTGGCGAATCTCACCATCGCAGAGATCTTCAAGTACTTTAGCAAACAAAGCAGTTATATCGTTATTAGCTACTTTGCCAAGATTGACTGCTGCTCTAGCAAACATGAAATCCCCACTAATAACAGTGATGGCATTATTCCACTTACTATTAGTAGTAGGTTGACCGCGGCGAATCATTGAGTTATCAATGATGTCGTCATGTACGAGACTCGCAGTGTGGATCAGTTCACTAATCTCTGCTACTAAATAAATATCTTCGCTAATCTGCTGACCAAGAGCCTTGGTTATAAGAAAACTCAAAGCTGGTCTGAGCCTCTTACCTCCAGCCTTAAATATCTCTTGCAATATACTACACAAGGCTCTAGAACTCGGACTGATATCATCGATTAAACGGCAGTCTAAGATCTCTACTTCAGAAATCACTGGATTAAGAATATCTTGCAAGCTTTTAGTAATGGTCTGAGACATTTATAGTATTATTCTAACCCAAGGGTATGGAAAAAAGTCTAATGAATCACCATCAGTACATGGTAAAGGTCCTAGAGTTAGCTAGAACAGCACCTAATAATGAGGTTCCGGTGGCAGCTATCATAGTAGCTGACGAGAAAATTATCGCTCAAGCTATTAATACCAGAGAACGTGATACTTCAATACTTGGACATGCTGAGATTAATGCCCTAGAGCAGGCAGCTAAAGCTCGCGAAGATTGGAATTTATCAGGCTGTACTATTTATATTAATTTAGAACCTTGTGCTATGTGTGCTGGCGCCATATTACAATCGCATATTTCAGAAATAGTCTTTGGCGCTTATGATGTCAAGTCCGGCGCCCTTGGTTCACGCTATAACTTAATTACTAATAATTTGAAAGTTACTGGTGGAGTGATGGAAGAAGAGTGCCAGCAAGTTCTCGTCGAATTTTTTAGTAGCCTGAGATTACAAGTATCCAAAAATAATTTGACATCTATACAAGCTGAGCAATAGACGAGAGTTGTCTCTCTTTGTGAACGTAAGTGAGCAAAGAGAGACCTCGAGTCCCGCGAAGCTTGTTCCGTCAAATTATTTTTGAAGTACTAGAAAACCAACTAACCAACAATCTTATAACTACTTTCTAATCCTGCAATAAACTTAGCAGGCTGAGCCAGAATCTCATCGAGCCTCTCTGGCTGGGTTTCACGATAGAGTCGCTTAATCTGCATTTTATTAATATTGCCCCTGCAGTAAGCACTAATAAACAGACCTACTCTAGGATTCTCTACTGATAAGGATTTGGTATCCACTCCAAAATAGTCAAACAGCTGGGTAAATCTCAACTCTATGGCTTTCTCACCGATCTCATAGAAATCTGCAATCGCTTTATTAGAGAAACCCACGCAACTCAGAATGAGAGTTTGTTTCAACTGCTCACTCAACTCTTCAATTAATCGAGGCTTAGCAGGACTGTAGACGTCACAGATATCCTCTGCTATTAAACTAGACAACAACCTAACTCTTGGATTAAAAAGTTTCCTCAAATCAGTATCAGTATTAGTAGTTTTATTTCCAAGTTTATTGTTCAATTCAGCTAAAATTCTTTCTACACTTTTAATGGAAATATTGGACTCCTCAGCAATAGTCTTATTACTAAGCCCTAAAGCCAAAAGCTCTATCAGAGCCAACTTCCTCCCTCTAAAGAAACCAGTCGGCTTAATCAAGATCTCAACTTCTACTGAAAAACTAGGCATGGATTAAACTAAGACTGCTTCTTAAGTTCTTTAACATCTGCTATAACTGCTGCCACATGCTCTGCTGGTTTGATCTTAATATAGTGCTTAACTATTATCCCCTTAGGGTTAATCAGAAACGAATCTCTCTGAATACCCATATATTTCTTACCATACATAGATTTCTCAACCCAAACACCATATTTCTCTACTACTTCCTTATTAGTGTCAGCGAGTAGAGGAAAGTTAAGCTGATATTTTTCTTTAAATTTTTGATGGGTTGCTACACTATCACAGCTAATGCCCAGGACCTGCACACCAAGCTTCTTAAGCTGATTCATATTGTCCTTAAAACTACAAGCCTCGGTAGTACAACCTGGAGTAAGGTCTTTAGGGTAAAAGTAAACCAATACATAAGAACCTTCAAAGTCTTTAAGACTAACGATTTGATCCTTATCATCTTTAAGCTTAATTAAAGGTGCTTTTTTGCCTTCTAGAGTAGTTTGAGTTGCCATAGGAGTGATTTTAGCATGCGCGCGAATGCATAGCCGATTAGGGAAACGGATTTTTACTTTTTCAAAAATATTTTTCAATCAACTATCAAGTTTCTAGATCATATGGCCGATAGAGTAACTCAGCTAAGTTATTTGGTCTAGGCTATGTAACTTAAGTATATGGAGGAAAATAATGTCTATTATAGTTAATACTAATACAAGTAGTTTGTTTGCACAGAGAGCATTAGGTAAAAATGCTTTTGAAATGCAAAAATCTATTGAGAAGTTATCAACTGGCTCAAGAATTAATAGAGCTGGCGATGACGCTGCAGGTCTTAGTATCAGCGAAGGCATGACCTCTGATATTAACGGTTTTCAAAAGGCTAAGCAAAACGTCGGCGACGGTGTATCTCTGATTCAAACAGCAGAAGGGGCCCTGGGCGTAGTTCAAGACAACATGCAAAGGATTCGTGAGCTAATAGTTCAAGGTACCAATGGCACCAACTCTGCAGATGAAGCTAATGCAATCCAAAGAGAGATTAACGAAAGAGTAAGAACTATAGATGATATATCTAAATCGACCAAGTTTAACGGCATTAGTATAATCTACGACAATACCGCTTCTAGTGCTGATATATCACTACAAACAGGTGCAAACAATAGTGAAACTACCACTCTCTCATTGAGATCAGGGCAAAGCACAGGGACAGGTATTGATATCAATGTCGCTCAAGCTAGAGCAGGCAACAGTACTGACTTTGGTACGCTTGTAGAAGGCATTTCAACAAGTAACTTCTCGCTCAATAGACTGCACTTAAGTACAGCTACTGGCGTAGATTCAGTTGAAGGTCCTACAACCAACGTGACTGCAACCTTAACAGATGTAGATAAGGTTATAGATAATTTATCAAGAATGAGGTCATATCTAGGTGCTAAACAAAACTCTCTGGAGTCTAAGAGCCAGTATTTAGATGTAGCAGTTGAGAACGCTTCAGCGTCTAGATCTAGAATCACAGATACTGACGTAGCTTCTGAAAGTAGCAATCTATTGAAGCATCAGATCTTACAGCAGGCTGCTGCTACGATGCTTACTCAGGCTAATGCTACACCGCAGTTAGCGTTGAATTTGTTACCATAATTACAAATTAAATAAAGCTAGATAGAGGCAGGATAGGGGCGAGATAAGCACTATTGAGCCTCTATTTTGCGCGAGTGAAGCGAGCTATCCTGCCTCTATCACGTGCAAGCCTGACAGGGTGAGCTATTCAACTTCATACTTCTGATCTAGCATTTTAAATCTAAATACTCTAAATAGATGAAATATTTCAAAAAATCATTAAAGTTTCTAGGTCATATGACCGATAACAATAAGGGTCCAGCCAAGTGGAAGGGATGCCATAAGGTTAGGTACACGGGTTAATAGCCAAGGGAGAAATAATGTCAATCATAGTTAACACAAATACAAGTAGTTTATTTGCACAGAGAGCATTAGGCAAGAATGCCTTTGAAATGCAAAAATCTATAGAAAAGCTTTCAACAGGCTCAAGGATTAATAGAGCTGGTGACGATGCTGCAGGTCTTAGTATTAGCCAGGGCATGACATCAGATATTAATGGTTTTCAGAAGGCCAAACAAAACGTTGGTGATGGTATTTCCCTAATCCAAACGGCTGAGGGAGCCCTATCTATCGTTCAAGACAATGTGCAAAGGATTCGCGAGCTGACAGTTCAAGCGACTAACGGCACAAACAGTGCAGACGAGAAGGATGCAATTCAACGAGAAATTAACGAAAGAGTTACAACTATTGAGGATATATCAAAAGCCACTAAATTTAATGGTGTATCTATTCTTCAGGGAACAACTAAAACGTTGCAAACTGGAGCCAATAACGGCGAGACTACTTCTATTGTACTCACTGGAGCTACTGCTGCAGGTGTGCAAATTGACGTAGACACAACTTCAGCTGGCGGTCTTGGAGAATCATCTTCATTCGCTTTAAGTGCCTTACATGTAGGTGGTACTGTTAATGCTCAAGATGGATCTACTTCTACTGTAACTAGTTCCGCTTTGACAGGGATCGATCATATGATTGATAACCTTTCTAGGATGCGATCATACTTGGGTGCAGCTCAAAACTCACTAGAATCTAAGAATCAGTATCTAGACGTAGCAATTGAAAACTCTTCAGCTGCTAGATCTAGGATCACAGACACTGACGTAGCTTCTGAAAGTAGCAATTTATTGAAGCATCAGATCTTACAGCAGGCAGCTGCTACTATGCTTACCCAAGCCAATGCTACACCGCAATTAGCATTAAACTTATTACCTTAGACACAATCTAACGTACTAGTATAAAAAAATTAGTTTTTTTGATAAAAAAGCTAAAGAATCTAGTCTGGATGGCCGATATATAGTCTTGTCAGTTAATGGCAAGGCTAGAGGCGATCCAGACTAGTTGCTTTGCTGACCAACCCCAATCAAAGGAGCTAAATTATGCCGATTATAGTAAACACAAACACTAGCAGTCTATTTGCGCAAAGAGCATTAGGACATAATGCTATGCAAATGCAAAAATCCATAGAAAAACTTTCTACTGGTTTAAGAATTAACAGGGCTGGTGATGATGCAGCAGGGCTAAGCATTAGCGAAGGTTTAACATCAGACATCAATGGCTTACAAAAAGCCAAACAAAATGCTGGCGACGGTATTTCACTGGTGCAAACCGCAGAAGGAGCCTTGTCAATAGTTCAAGACAATATGCAAAGAATCCGCGAACTGGTAGTTCAGGCAAGCAACGGAACTAATAGTTCAGACGAGAAGGATGCTATTCAGAGAGAAATCAATGAAAGGATTACAACTATTGACGATATTGCCAAGTCCACCAAATTTAACGGTGTCGATATTCTTAAAAACGCCACTACCAAAACTCTGCAAACTGGTGCAAACAATGGTGAGACTACTTCTATCGTGCTCACCGGAGCTACAGCTGCAGGTATAAATATAGATATAGCGACTACATCAGGAGGCAGTATAGGTGAAAGCGCAAGCTTTACCCTAAATGCCCTGCATGTTGGTGGCACTGTTAATGCTCAAGATGGATCTACGTCTACAACTACATCTTCAGCTTTAACGGGTGTTGATTCAATGATTGACAACATCTCCAGAATGAGATCATATCTAGGAGCTGTGCAAAACTCACTAGAATCTAAGACTCAATATTTAGATGTAGCGGTAGAAAATGCTTCGTCATCTAGGTCAAGAATCAGAGACACAGATGTAGCTTCTGAAAGCAGCAATCTGTTAAAGCATCAGATCTTACAACAGGCTGCTGCGACGATGCTTACTCAAGCCAATGCGACTCCGCAATTAGCATTGAATCTGTTGCCGTAAATAAATATACTATACGGACAATTTTACCCCCAAGGTAGATATAAATAAGGGCTCAATGAGCCCTTATTTTTTTTGCGCGCAGCGGCGTAACCATGTATAACTTGAATCAAAAAAAATTAATTTTTTTTGATTTCTCCCCTAAAGGTTCTAGGTTAAATGGCCGATATACATATACAACTGCACAGACAGTGATTCTGCAGTATTTAAGGAGAAAACCATGTCAATAATAGTGAATACAAATACCAGCAGTTTATTTGCACAGAGAGCATTAGGAAAGAATGCTTTTGAAATGCAGAAGTCTATAGAAAAATTATCTACCGGCTCAAAAATTAATAGAGCAGGAGACGACGCTGCAGGACTAAGTATCAGCGAAGGTATGACTTCAGATATAAGAGGTTTCCAAAAAGCCAAACAAAACGTTGGTGATGGTATTTCATTGCTACAAACGGCAGAGGGTGCTTTAGGAATAGTTCAAGACAATTTGCAAAGAGTTCGTGAATTATATGTTCAAGCAGTTAATGGAACAAATAGCAACGACGAGAAAGATGCTATCCAAAGAGAGATTAACGAAAGAGTACAAACTATTACAGATCTTGGTTCTCAAGTTAAGTTTAATGGCACAGCCTTGCTTGGTGGTGCAGCAGACTTCACTCTCCAAACTGGAGCCAACAATGCTGAAACTACTACTTTAGACTTTGCTTCAGGCTCTACAGCTGATGGCGTAAACGTGTCAGTGAGTGTTACTACTGCTGGTAGTTTAGGGGAAGGAGCTATTGCTCTAAATAGTTTACATGTAGGTGGTAGTGGCAACGTAACCGCTAAAGACACAAGTACAACTACTTTAACTGGCGATCTAGATGATATAGATACGATGATCACTAACGTATCAAGAATGAGATCTTATATTGGTGCCAAACAGAACTCATTAGAGTCTAAGAGCCAATACTTGGATGTAGCTGTAGAAAACACTTCAGCAGCAAGATCACGAATCACAGATACGGATGTAGCTTCTGAAAGTAGCAATCTATTAAAGCACCAGATTCTGCAACAGGCTGCTGCTACGATGCTTACTCAGGCTAATGCAACTCCGCAACTAGCACTGAACTTGCTACCATAAATGCAAGTAAATTAAGGTACACAAAAAGGTAAAGAGGTGAAGAGGAAACTTTTCACCTCTTTACCTTTTCATCTCTTTAGTCATATAAAATATTTATCAAAAACACATATTTCATCAAAAATAAGCTAAAGAATCTAGATCAAATGACCGATACATATATTATCAGGGACAACAATATTCCCTAATTTACCGAATCAGAGGAGCAAAATTATGCCAATTATCGTTAACACTAACACTAGTAGCTTATTCGCACAGAGAGCATTGGGCAAGAATGCCTTTGAGATGCAAAAATCTATAGAAAAATTATCAACTGGCACAAGAATCAACAGAGCTGGCGATGACGCTGCAGGCCTTAGTATTAGCCAAGGCATGACCTCCGACATTAATGGTTTTCAAAAAGCCAAACAGAACGTTGGAGATGGTATCTCTTTGATACAAACAGCTGAGGGAGCTCTATCTATCGTTCAAGACAACGTACAAAGAATTCGTGAATTAACAGTTCAGGCAACTAATGGAACTAATAGCTCAGATGAGAAAGATGCTATCCAAAGAGAGATTAACGAAAGAATTACAACGATCGACGACATAGCCAAGGCTACTAAATTTAACGGCGTCGCTATCATAAAAGGTGCATCATCCGTAACTCTACAGACTGGTGCCAACAACGGTGAAACTACATCAATCACCCTTGCAGGTGGTTCAACAGCAACAGGCGTGAACATCGATATAACTTCAACTACAGGTGGAAGTATAGGAGAAAGTTCAGGATTTGCATTGAATACATTGCATGTAGGTGGGACTGTTAATGCTGCAAGTGGAGCTACAGTAGCTACGACTTCAGCTTTGACTGGGATCGATTCTATGATCGATAACTTATCAAGAATGAGATCATATCTAGGTGCTAAGCAAAACTCATTAGAGTCTAAGAGTCAGTATCTAGATGTAGCTATAGAAAACGCTTCTGCCTCAAGATCAAGGATCACAGACACAGATGTAGCTTCCGAAAGCAGTAATTTATTAAAGCATCAGATCTTACAGCAGGCTGCTGCGACAATGCTTACTCAAGCTAATGCTACACCACAATTGGCATTAAACTTACTACCCTAATTAGGTAGATTGAGTGAATAAAGCTCTTAAAATTATGACGTAATGTGTTAAGGCTCTAGCGAGCTTGTGTAAACACAGTGAAATAAAAGGAGTGGAACTGAAGAGTAGTTCGACTTAGAACTGCCACACAAAAAAGCACAGCACAATTGAATAAAAGTATAAGGGAGACGAGAGACCGATTCTACAAGGTTCCGGTCTCTCTTTATTTTTTAAGTACTATTTTTTCTTCTGCTAGAACCTTTCGATCCTGGTATCTCAATACCTGAAGCTGATGAACAGTATTAGGGAAGTCAGTGGCAAAATATAAATTAAGCGTAGTTTGTTTAGGTAATTGACCAAATACACTAGAATCAAAACTGGAAATAGAAGGCTCGTATTCCTTTCCCATGCTATCAACTAATTGAAATGATGTGTACCGAAGCTCTTCACCAGTTTTATTATCATAAGCTATTGAGATTCGCAAGCAAGTGTCATCAAACTCATCTTTAGCTTTCTTAACACCAAGGACCTCGAGCTTAAACTTATCATTAACAGGAAGTTGTTTAACCATAGATCCTTGATCAGCAGCGGCTTCCATTTGCTTACTAATAAGCCATGGGTCTTCTATCTTCATATCCAGCTCTGTTCCTGGCTCAATGATAAATGCCTGCCCCTGCCGTTTAATGCCATAAACTAGTCCTATACCGCCTCCCAAAGCTGCTGCTCCACCCAATGCATAAGGATTAGACATCATTCCCATACCTGCCAGTGATGAAATCTGAAACACCATCAAGGGAAGAGCAACAGCGCCTGCCACTGCTAAAGCCCCAGTAGTAGCTATGTTTTTTAAGCTGTCACCCACTACGTTTACCTTGTCTTTAGAGTTAAACTCTAACTGTGACAAATCAATGGGTTTATTACCAGCAATTTCTAGTTTGTTAAAACTAAGCTCAGCATGTCCTTTACGCCAAAAGCTCTTGGCTTTAGATGAGTTGCTTAACTTAGCATAAAACTTACTACCAGCAGGAATAGTGAAATTCGTACCATAAGAATCTGTTAACTTTATATCTTCTACGTTCTCAGCAATAATACTACTGCCAAGCTCGGGCAACTTTACTGTCCAATCATCTTCTCTCTCTATCCATGGATACTCTGTAGGAATTTTAGTAACTCTCAACCGTATTGCTTGAGACTTAGGGATAGCATAGCTAATGCCAGTCTTATAAGTTTCAGCTAAGACATTTGGAACCAAGAGCTGAGCACTCAATATCAATAATAGTACTTTCTTGAAATGCTTAAAGATTGATGGTTTCTTCCACAGCATAAGTACTCTTGCCTTGTGATTCATAGTAAGTTCTCATAATTAGATCAGCTAGTATACCCATCATGAATATCTGAATAGCCACAGTGAAGAACATCGCCCCAATGATTGGCAAAGGAGTAGCATCCAAATCCACGCTATTAGTGAGTTTCAGTACTGTTGCCCAAATAAAACAAGCAACTGAAAGTGCCATTGACACAAACGAGATACCACCAAAGAAATAAATTGGTTTAGTGACATAATCCGTTAAGAATTTCATCAATATCAAATCAAGGATGACCTTAAAAGTTCTATTAATTCCATACTTAGATTGACCAAACTGCCTCTCATGATGTTTCACGGGGATTTCTGTAACTTTGGCACCAACCCAACTAGCACAGATAGGAATAAATCTATGTAGTTCACCATACAACCTTATATCTTTAAGAACTTCAGCTCGGTAAGCTTTAAGCGTACAACCATAATCATGCAGATTGACCCCTGACAACCAAGATATAAGCTTATTAGCAAGCATCGAAGGTAGTTTACGATTAATAAAAGTATCCTTGCGATTTTTACGCCAGCCACTCACCACATCGTATCCTTCGTTAATTTTATTCAGAAGAGTGGGCACATCAGTAGGATCGTTTTGTAGATCAGAATCCATAGGTATTAGAACTCTACCCTCAGCAGCATCAATACCAGCAGACATAGCAGCAGTCTGTCCAAAATTTCTTCTGAATTTAATAACCTTGACATTATTATTAGTACTTGCGATTTGTTTTAGTAGTGAATAACTTGCATCCTTACTACCATCATCTACATAAATAATTTCATAAGTAAAACCTTGATTGTTTAATGCTTCACTAATCTTATTCTGCAAAAGGATAATATTATCCTCTTCGTTATAAACAGGTATAAAGATCGAAACATCATACTTAGCTGTTTTAGAATTATTATTTACGGTATTCACAATAGTACTTGTAGACATATTTGTTATATTGTATAACATTTCTAGCAATAAGCACTCACCTAGTCGAATAATTACACTTTATTATCCCTTAAACCGGGATGGGAGATGGTTCCGCCGCTGCGCGGCGGTTGCGCTGCGCGCGGCTTAAAATTTCAGCTAAGTTCTCATCTTAATCAAAACAGCAGCAAGCAGTTCTTTAAGAAGGTGAAACTTGATCGCTTCATTATACAGATAGAAGAAACTGTATTTAGCTGTCCGCAGGACGAACCGCGCCGAAGGCGCGGAACCACGGAAAAATCTAGATTCAGATTACTGTTTTTGAATACTTTAAAGTGGAGATTGATTTTGCTGCGAGCACTTGATTTGCCAAATATCTTTCAAAGCCTTCTCAAAATTAACCACATATTTATCTATATGCAATTCAGAATTAAGCATATCTTGTTTTAAGTTCTTTCTATAGTTAGAAATTCTACTTGTGTCACCAGCTAGTTCAATTAATTTAGCTAAATATTCTTCTTTATCTTTCGCAATTAATTCTCCATGATTGATGGCTAGCAAGGTAGTACTAGAGAGCCTACCAGACCACTTGTCACCCATAATTGTCACCACCGGCACTCCCATTAACAAGCTTTCAAGAGTTGTAGTACCTCCAGTATAAGGGAAAGGATCTAAAGAGATATCGATGTCGTTATAACTATTCAAGAAGTCCTGTCTAGCCACGTTAGCCCTGAATAATAAACGCTCTGGTGCTATGCCCTTTTGAACAAATAAATTTTTATAATATTGAATGTCTGTTGCAGCTTGCATTGAGCGAGAATCAAAAAGAATTTTAGAATTCGGAGTCTTCAGCAAAAGCTCTATCCAAGTATCAATAACTTCTCTTGAAATCTTATGAAAGGTATTAAAAGAGCCGAAGGTAACGTAACCGTTTTTTAGGCAAGGTGACTCTAATTGAGACTCAGGGATATTATATAAATCACAGTGATTATAACAAGACGCAAATTTATATATTTGCTCAGTATAAAACTTCTCTTCCCCTTCTTGTACAACACAATTATCAGCTAACAAGAAATCTATTTCTGGGATGCCCAAGGTTCCAAAGAAACCCAAATGAGATGCCTGCACTGGTGCCGGTTTGTGCTTGAATATTTCCAAACGCTCTCCATAAGTAAACCCAGATAAATCAAAAAGAATATCAACGCTATCTTGGGCAATCGTTCTTGCAGCTTCTATATCAGTTAAGTTCTTAATATCTACAAATTTATTTGCGAGATTCTGAAATTGTGTTGTGATCGAATCATAATTCACATCGTTGTAATATAAATAAATCTCAAAATCTTGTTTATTTAACCTCTGAAATACTGAGAGTAAATTATAAGCAACTGGGTGAGTGCGAAAATCAGCAGAGACAAAACCCAGCCTGAGAATAGTCTTACCAGGATCGTACCTTGACGAATGATCTATTTTTAGAATATCTTTCTGACTATCAATATAGTCATGGTAATATTTCTTAGCCAAATCATATAGATCTTCTAGGCTCTTACTTGGGTCTTTATGATAGAGAAATATCAAACTGCTGAGATGGTTCTTATTCTGCGACTCAAGCTCTAGGCATTTAATATAGTAGCGAATAGACTCTGCCGTCATTCCCATAGTATTACAAACAAATGCCAGATCACTATTAATAATCAAGTCTTCTGATAATGATTGATAGGCTCTAGTCATATAATGCAATGCTGCTACATTCTGCTTGTCCATTTTCAACAATCTACCGATACTATGCAACGCATCGCTATAGTTTTCATCAAGCATTACAGCATTGCGATAAGATTCAAACGCAGCTTTATAATCCTTAAACCTCTCATAAACAAGCCCTAAATACAAATGTACCGTTGGATTCTTGTTATTAATTAACAAAGATTTTTGAAAACACTCAATCGCCTCGTCCAACGAATCATCCCGTTGCATCAAAAGCTCTCCGAGTACTACTAAAGGTTCCTCCTGCCCCGGATATTTTTGCGTCATTGATCGTAGCAAAGCCAAAGCTTCTTTTAGGTTAGCCGTGTTTATTAATTCAATAGACCTATTAAATGAGCTAGTAAAGCTCTCTGACATGTTTTTATCATGCCCCATATTATTTTCAAGATTCTATGACTAATGGTTCAGCGCTTAGAATTTTCTCACCTACACGATCTAGTCCAAATGAAGGATTCAACTACACACATATATCTAGTGGAAATATTTTAAGCAGTGGTAGGTTGTAAATAATGGTCTTGGTTGTTTAATCAAGGCATTGCGATTGCAAATATGGTCAAAATTGCCAACAGTAACATCAGAAAATCCCTTGAGTTTATCAATCAATCTAAACTCAGCGATGCTGTTTTACTCTTGAGAAAAGTTTTAAGAACTAACCCCAAAGAAATTCAGGCTCTCAATATCATTGGGCAAATACTTTTGGAGCAAAAAGATTACTCTGGAGCAATTGAATATTTAGGCAAGTCTCTAAAAATCAACTCTAATGATTATGACATCTGGGCAAGATTGGGTTATGCCTATGAGAAAGCTAATTATTATGACAATGCTATAAGCGCCTTTAGGAGATCGCTAGAATTGAATCCCAAGCAAGCAAACGTCTACGATTGCATCGGCAGAGTCTTAGCTAAAGGCAATAAAGATTACGAAGCTTTACCATATTTTTTCAAGGCCTTAGAATATGACCCTAATAATGCAGACATCCATAATAATATTGGATTTACCAGCAAAAAACTTGGTCTATATGAAATGACTATCAAGCATTATCAGGTTGCGAAAACACTTGATCCCAACAATGGCATCTATCTTAGCAGTTTAATTTTTAATGTACATAAAGATCCTCAAAAAGGCTTCCAAGATTTTCACAAGCACGGCAAAGAATTTTATGAACGCTTCGTAGAACCAACCAAAGGAGGACTTGGCGTGGACATCAAAGCAAGACTCAATATCACTAAGACTAAATTAAGACTGGGATTCGTTTCTGCAGACTTATGTCAGCACCCTGTTAGCGCCTATTTAATTAAGGTCCTAGAAAAAATCAATCGCCAAGATTTTGAATTATTCGTTTACTCAAACAATGAACATCAAGATGCTATCACTGAAAGAATTAAAGCTTCGGTAAGCAAATTTACGCTAATTGATAAACTCGAAGATATACAAGCTGCTGAAATAATTGCTAACGATGAAATCGATGTACTGTTTGATTTATCGGGATTTACCAAAGGCGCACGCCTAGGAATTTTCAAGATCAAACCTGCTCCAGTTCAAATTACTCACATAGGTTATTTTGGGACTCTTGCAATGCCTGAGATAGATTTCTTAATTGCTGATGAAAACCTCATTAGAACTGGAGAGGAAAAATATTTCACGGAGAAAATTTATAAAATTCCTAATTGTTACTGCCATTGTGCTCTCTATGACATGCCAGAAGCCAATAAAGAGTTGCCTTATGATAGAAATGGTTACATAACTTTTGGCTCCACTAATTCCTTTCATAAGATCTCTACTGATGTTATAGCCTTATGGACTAAACTGCTTAAAGAAGTACCTAATTCAAAGATGCTATTTGATGCTTTAGTACTTGGAAGCAAACACAATCAAAACTACGTGTCAGGGATTTTTACACGTAACGGCATTGACAGTTCTCGTTTGATTCTTAGATCATCTGGACCTAGACAAGATTTTCTCAATAGTTACAATGATATCGATATCTCGCTTGATCCCTTCCCCTATGGTGGTGGTACTACCACAATCGAAAGCCTCATGATGGGCGTACCAGTAGTAACCATTAACGGTGACAGATGGGTCAGCAGACAATCCACAGGGTTTCTGCAAACTGTTGGACATCCAGAGCTGGTTGCAACGGACATCAACGACTATTTATCTAAAGCCAAAGAACTAGCTGCTGATACAGCCCGGCTCCGAAGCTACAGAACTAACTTAAGAACAGATATGCAAAACTCTGAATTAAATATTGATAAGTACGTACCTAAATTCGAGCAGGCGATAAAAGACATGTGGCAGATCATTTGCAAGGAGAATCTTGAATGATCCAAACTCACAAATTAGATGAAGCATTTTCACTAATCAATCGCACTAGAGCACGAGAAGCCTTGCTGCTTCTCAAAAAACTAGCTAAAGATTCTCAATACACCAAAAGCGCTAGATATCATTATTACTTAGGCTTAGCCTATGAAAAAACCATGAACTTAGGAGAGGCTATTGAATCTTACAAGAATTGCCTCAGATTAGATATCAACAATGGTCTAGCATATCATCGCATTGCCAGGATTCTTGCCAAAGATGAGCAGCAACTGCTCGCACTTTTCTACATTGAAGAAGCTATCAAGTTAATTAAAAACAATCATGAACTATATAAAGATGCGGCCTATATCACTAACACCATTGGCATGGCAGATAAAGCTTATGAATATTGCAAAAGAGCTTCTGAACTTGCTCCTCATAACGCCGTCTATTTCACTAGTCAAATTTTCTTTGCTCATAAACTTACCAACACGACTCCTCAAGAGTTACATGAATTATCTAAGCAATACTATGATAAATACCTTTCTCAGATACCAAACTTAAATATTGATTTCACCACTCAACTCAATCCCAATAAAGCTAAACTAAGGTTAGGATTTGTTTCTGCTGATTTTCGCACACACCCAGTAAGCACCAATCTATATCAAGTCTTCAAAAAACTTGACAGAAATAAATTCGACATATTCATGTACTATGCTGATGATATCGTCGATAATCTAACAAACGATTTCAAATCCTTTGCAAATGAGTTTAGATTCATCAAAAAAATGAACGACGAGAATTGTTGCAAACAAATAACAGAAGATAATATTGATATATTATTCGACCTCTCCGGATTTACTAGTGGCGATCGCCTTCATATATTCAAACGCAAACCCGCTCCACTACAGGTTTCTTTCTTGGGCTACTTTGGCACTCTTGGCATGCCCGAAATAGATTATATTATCAGTGATAATGTTCTAGTGCCTGATGCTGAAGATCAATACTTCACAGAGAAAGTTTATAAACTAGCAGGCTGTCATATGCATGCAGATTTATATAATCTTCCAAATGAAACTACTGAGTTACCTTGTCTTAAAAATGCTTATATAACATTTGGCTCAATGAACAATGCTCATAAGATATCTACTGAGATGATTACCTATTGGGCTGAAATACTTAAACGCGTTGCCAACTCTCGATTATACTTTGATGCCAGAGCTCTAAGTTCCGAATGTAATAAAAATTATCTAATTAAACAATTCAACGAACAAGGCATTAGCGAAGATCGACTGTTAATGAATGCCTCTTTAGAAAGACCTGATTACCTGAAGAGCTTCTCTAATATTGATATAGCACTGGATTGCACGCCTTATGGAGGTGGCACAACTACCATAGAGACACTATCCATGGGGGTTCCAGTGATCACACTGAATGGCAATAAATGGATCAGCAGGCAAGCTACAACCTTCCTCAAAGCAATAAAACATGAAGAATTAATTGCTAGTAACATGAATGAGTACATTAATAAAGCTGCAGAATTAGCTGGCGATGTTGAAAAGCTTAAAATATATAGAGCTAATTTAAGCTTGGAAATGAAATCACACCTTAATTCAGATGACTATGTAAAGAAATTTGAAACTGCAATCGAAGATATGTGGCAACAGAAATGCAAGTCTATAGTATGATGTAATTATGTCTGCAACTATAATTGATGGCATCTCAGTTCGTTATATTTACTCTGCCTGCGTTGTCATAAGCACACCCGATGTTAAGATTCTTTGTGATCCCTGGTTCACTGAAGGAATCTATGAAGGCAGTTGGTATCACTTTCCTAAGCTTGCTAACCCACTGAAGAAAATCGGTGATGTAGACTTGATATATATCTCTCATATTCACCCTGACCATTATGATCCACTTGTACTAGCAGCATATTTCAAGTTATATGGTGAGAAACCAATCATCATCGGAGATTTTAAGATTAATTACCTCCTCGCTAAAATGAAAGGCGATAATTATATCCCTGAATTAGTTACTAAAAAACAAATTGGTGACACCATCTTACACATCATTCCGAATGACACAGGAAGCATTAACGACATCGATAGTGCACTAATAATTCAATACAAAGATCACTGTGTTGTTAACATGAATGACTGTGTCTACAATGCTTCCCATTTAGACATCGTCAAGCAAATCGCACCCAAGGTAGATATAGCATTGGTTGGGTACACTGGTGCCAGCGCTTATCCACAAACTTTCTACAGAGACAAGGATGAACTCAGAGAACAATCCGAAAAACGCAAGCAAGTTTATTTCGATAGATATAAGAAAATGATCTCACATCTTAAAGCCAAGAAGATCATCCCTTTCGCTGGGAAATATATACTAGGTGGTTCACTAGCACCATTGAATGAATATAGAGGTGTTGCTGATCAAGTAGAAGTTAGGGATTTTGATCCAACAGCAGTGATACTAGCCGATGGCGGAGATGCTGTGATAGACACCGTTTCATTGAAGCCTTCAATGGAGCGTACCAAGAAATATTCGCCAGCTCTTTATAACGCTCGAATCGAAGAAATTAAGAATAATAAATTAACCTATGAACATTATTTGAGCATTCCAGAACACGAGATCCCTTTCACTAGATTAATCAAAGCAGCTTACCGCAATGCTTTGCGCAAGAGCGAAGTTCAAGAAGATCATTACTATTGTTTCAAGTTATCTGATGGCTGGCATGTGATCAATACCAATCCCGCGAAAGAAGAATATAAGTTAGTAGCGTCTGTGGACAATATAGTACCTCGCTGTGAAATTCATATAGATTATAGATATCTATTTGGTCTCATTACTGGTGTTTTTCACTGGAATAATGCCTATGTAGGTAGTAACTATTTCACAGTTCGCGTGCCTGATCAATACAGCCGTGGAGTACAGGACTTCTTGAATTTCTTTGCGGTGATTTAATGCTTTATCCTAGAATCTTACTAATCCGGTATTCAACCCATACCTAGCCCTATGATATTCTTGATTTCCAATATGGTGCGTATATTCATCAGGGACACCAATGCGCTTGAACTTCACTGCTTGACTGCTTTCTGCGATGACCTCAGCGACAGCTGAACCCAAGCCACCAATAATATTATGCTCTTCCAAAGTATATATTTCACAACCTTCACTAATTAACTTATGAATAATAGTAGTATCAAGAGGCTTAACTGTATGCATACTAATAAGATATGGGTTCTTTCCTTCAGCTTGCATATCTGCTAAATATTTCTTACCAATACTTAAAGTGTTACTAGTAGTGATGATAGCGATATCATTACCTTGATTCAATATAGCCGCCTTCCCAATCTCTATCTGAGTTTCAGGTTGATGATAAAAAGCATCTTTATTCTTACCAATACGGATATACATCGGACCAATATGTTCTGCACTCTGCTCCATAATGGCCTTAGCTTCTATATTATCTCCTGGACAACAAACCGTCATGTTAGGTAAGGCACGCATCAGCGCTATATCTTCTATGGCATGATGAGTAGCTCCAGCTGCTCCATATTCAAATCCAGCTCCTATACCAATGATCTTCACATTAGTATTCATATAGGCGACATCAACACGCACTTGCTCAAAGCAACGCATAGTGATAAACGGCGTAATACTGTAGGCATAAGGTTTATAACCCGACAGTGCCAAACCAGCACAGAGGCTTACGGTAGCCTGCTCAGTAATACCAGAATTAATAAATCTATCTGGAAATTCTTTAGCAAATGGTTCTAAGACCGCATAACCCATATCAGCAGTCACTAAGAATATCTTATCGTCCTTCCTAGCTAGTTCTATAAGAGTGTTGACAAAAGTTGCACGCATTACTCTAACTCCTTTAACGCTAAATGCAATTGCTCATCACTAGGAGAACTATAGTGCCACTGTAACTTATCCTCCATAAAGCTTATACCTTGCCCTTTCACAGTATGAGCAATAATAGCCTTTGGCTTAGCATATTGGTGACTGGCTCTGAGAGCCTGTTCCACAGCTTCCAGATCATGTCCGTTAATCTCATGAATATCCCAACCAAAAGCCTTCCATCTCTCAGCCATATTAGTCTGATCGATAATATCATTGGTATTACCAAAAGACTGTATCTTATTAAAATCCACTATAACAGTAAAATTATCAAGCCCAAGAGATGGAGCTAACATAGCTGTCTCCCAAATAGAGCCTTCATTACATTCACCATCACCAATAATACAATAAACTCTCCCGGGATTAGCAGATCTCTTATTAGCAAGTGCCATACCCAAAGCTACTGGGAAACCATGCCCTAAAGAACCTGCTGAGACTTCCACTCCAGGAGCTGCATCCTTATCTAAATGCCCTGGTAACTTACCATCATTAATACAATAAGTCATCAAGTCTTCCACAGGGAAATAGCCTCTATGAGCCAGCATGGCATAGAGTCCAGCACTACCATGCCCCTTACTCAATACAAACTTGTCTCTAAAGGGATCGCGAAAATGCTTAGGATCTATATTCATTACCTTGAAATAAAGAACGTAGAGAAGTTCTACCATAGAATAAGCAGCACCAATATGAGAAACTTTGGCATTGTGAACCATTCTAACAATAGAACGGCGAATGTCTTTTATAGTTTCAATATCCGTCGTTGTAGTCATTTAGAGTTTCATCGTCACAAAATATCTCTCTATAGCTTCATAAGGAGACTTAATTACATCCAGCCATTTAGTAGTAGTACCTTCTACAATCTTACGCAAAGGACTGCGCTGTATTTCTCTCATGCCAAGCCTTTCATAGAGAGCAATTGCTCTAGCATTATCAGAAAACACTCTTAGGTATATATCGCTTTGACCTAGTTCTTGCTTACACATATCTATCAAACCCTGACAAGCAGCTTCAATAAGACCAGGAGCTCCAGCTTCACCGCGCACTATATTATCAAGCTCACAGAACTTCTTAGTAAAATTAAATCTAAACAATCCAACATGTCCAAGACGTTTGCCAGTGGTATCAGTAACCCAGAATAAAACTCTATCCTTAGTTTGCAATACTCCCTTATCAAGCCAAGTCTTAGTACCTTCTTCGGTAACCTTAAACTGAGCTGGGAAGGCATCCTGAACAGCGTCACGCCACTTAGCTAGAAGTTTAATATCATCAGCCTTATCTAAACTTTCTTTAGTAACAGGCTTAAGATGACCAATAATCTTTCCATCTTGTTTAAGTTCAATACTTAAGTCAGGAGAATCTTTATATGCTTGGATCTTAGCCTCCACACTATCTCTAAACTCTAAATAGCCATGAGGCTGCTTAACTGAACACTTACCAGTACCCTTATCTAATAAGTCTCTGATATGTGAGCAAACGTAATCTATTTCTGCTTCAGTTCTTTCATGTCCACTAGGTAAATTAATCCCTCGGAGTGGAACCGAGTAAGCAACAGGGTTCTTAGATTCACAAGAATCAAACATCGGGAAAGAACTCATAGGATAAAACATCGGACGCGAATCAATATTACGCTCTTTAAGCTTGCTCATAAATTCATCACGAGAAAACTTAATCGCATCATTCAGTACAATAGAACTCATCCAGTAAATATTACGAGTATCAGGTCTCTCAATATTAAGAGCTAGTTCAGGGATATCTGCTAACCTTTCTTGATACCATGAGAATATCTGGCGCTTCTTAGCTACTACTTCTTCTACCTTCTCCATCTGCGCAAGCCCAATCGCTGCTTGAACATTAGACATCTTATACTTATGTCCAATCTCAATATTATAAAGAGCACGCTTAGGATCTCTGCCATGATCGTTGTAGAACCAAGCTTTATTTTTCAGATCCTCATCATTAGTTACCAGGAACCCACCTTCACCAGTTACGATTGCTTTAGCACCTTGAAAACTAAATGCTGCAGCATGACCTAGACTACCAGTCTTCTTGCCCTTATAGATAGTTCCAATAGAAGGTGCTGCATCTTCAAGAATAAATAAACCATGTTTCTCAGCAAGCTCCCAAATCGGCTCCATGACTACAGGCTGACCATATAGATGTACAGGAATAATAGCCTTAGTACGAGGCGTAATGTAACGCTCAAGCTTACTAGAATCTAACACCCAACTATCTGCTTCTATATCAGCAAAGACTGGAGTAGCTCCTACATAAACTACAGCAGCTGCAGTGGCGATCCAAGTAGTCTCAGGCACTATAACCTCATCACCAGGACCAATACCACGCGCCTTAAGAGCCACATGCAAAGCACCTGTACAACTAGAAGTAGCGAAGCCCTGAGTAACACCAATATAATTCTTAAAAAATTTCTCGAGACGATTTATATAATCGCTATGGTGATTATTCCAGCCATTCTGTGCAGCATCTGCAGCATACTCCACTTCCCTATAATCAATATAGGGGCCTGCAGTTAAAATTAACTGCTTGGTTAATCCAAGTTTGGTTTTTTCCATGTTTTACCTCAATTGTAGGGAGTTACATTACTAAATATTCCACTTGAAGTAGTTCAAATTAGGTTTAGTTACTAGGTTAAATAGTGGATACCTTACAAAACTCATGAATAATTTTAATCATATACTCCAGCTCATCTCTACGTAAGCCTGGCCAGACACCAATCCAGAAGGTTTGTTTCATGACTATATCTGAATTAGGCAACATAGCATAATGTTTATCCGTGAGATCCTTGCTATCTAATAACTCAGAATCACGAATTCTCAGCTTAAAATTCCTATCTAAATAAGCGGGTTGTCTTAGAATATTACCCGCAAATAATTGCCTAGTACCAATATTATTCTCTTCTAAATGACGAGCTAGTTCTATCTTATTAAAAGGCGCAGTAGCTTTAACCGTAATCGGGAAACCAAACCAGCTTGGCTCCGCATTCTCTACAGCATGTGGCAGTATTAAATATTCTTCTAAATCTTTCAAGCCCGCACTTAAAATATCAAAATTCTTCTTACGTGCTTCAATAAAACTCTCTAATTTATCTAACTGAGCTAAGCCACATGCAGCCTGCCAGTCAGTAATCTTTAAGTTATAACCAATATGCGAATAGATATACTTATGATCATAACCTTCAGGAAGCGCTCCTAGAGTGAATCCAAAACGATTATTACAAGTATTGTCGCGACCGCCTGGACACCAGCAATCTCTACCCCAATCTCTAAAAGACATAATGATCTTACGTAATAATGGATCATTGGTGATCAAGGCTCCACCTTCACCCATAGTAATATGATGCGCTGGATAAAAACTCATAGTAGATATATCGCCAAAAGTTCCTGTGTTTTGCCCTAGATACTTGGAACCAAGTGCATCGCAATTGTCCTCAACTAGCCATAAATTATGCTTCTTACAAATCGCTTGAATTTTATCGAGCTCATAAACATTACCAAGTGTATGTGCAACGAAGATAGCCTTGGTTTTAGAACTAATCGCAGCCTCAATTTGGCTAGCATTAATATTGTTAGTACCCAGCTCCACATCAACAAAAACCGGTACCAGATTGTTTTGTATAATGGGATTAACAGTAGTAGGGAAACCAGCTGCAACAGTTATCACTTCATCACCAGGCTGCAAAGCTCTCTCCTTAAGCTTCGGAGATGTAAGCGCTGTGATAGCAAGTAAATTAGCAGATGAACCAGAATTAGTAGTAAGAGCAAACCTTGCTCCTATAAACTTAGCTAACTTTTCCTCAAACTGATCGTTAAATCTACCAGTAGTAAGCCACATATCCAAACTCGCATCTATCATATTAGAAAGCTCTTCGTTACCGAGTACCTTACCTGATACGGCATGATACTTGCGACTCTTTTGTTTAGGGTCATAGATTAAATGAAAATATAAACTTGAGAAAGCTTTAATAGTAGAACGTAATATCGATTCAAGAGGAGACATAAGTTTATTTTACACTGATACTTGTTATAATCCTACATAGACTATAGCTAACACAGTTATGGACGATTTATGGACAAGGTGAATGCTTAGTAAACGTATAATTCCATGCTTAGATGTTGATAAAGGTAGAGTCGTTAAAGGTACTAACTTTGTCGAAATTCGTGATGCTGGTGATCCAGTGGAATTAGCTGCGCTCTATTATCAGCAAGGTGCTGATGAGATTTGTTTTCTCGATATCACTGCTAGTCATGAAGAACGTAAGGCTACCTACAAGATCATCGAAGCAACAGCCAAGAAAATATTCATACCCTTAACAGTAGGTGGTGGTGTCAGCAGTGTAGAAGATGTAGCTAATTTACTTAAAGCAGGAGCTGACAAAGTGGGGATTAACTCTGGAGCGGTTCGCAATCCTAAGTTAGTGAAGGAAGCCTCCGATAGATTTGGTTCTCAATGTATAGTCATCGCAGTAGATGTAAAGCAAACCAGTCCTAATAAATGGGAAGTATTTGTTAGAGGTGGCAGAGAGAACACAGGGCTAGACGCGCTTGAGTGGATTAAGCGGGTCTATGATCTCGGCGCAGGTGAAATATTATTAACCAGTATGGATGCTGATGGCACTAAAGCTGGCTATGATCTAGCAATCACTCGTCAAGCAGCAGCACTAGTAGATATACCAATCATAGCTAGTGGTGGAGCAGGTTCTGTAGAAGACATCATAGCAGCATTTCAGTCTGATGCAGATGCAGCGCTACTTGCTTCATTACTGCATTATAAAGAACTTACTATTGCAGAGATTAAAACTGCCATGAAAGAAGCTAAAGTGCCGGTACGCTTATAAAATCATTAGTGTGGGAATCTGTTTATTGCCTCTGGTGGCAAACCAAGCTCTTTAATAAATTGCTCAGAAAGTTTTCTTGCATGACGGCTAACACC
>CAYPGT010000020.1:0-30458 GCA_964410425.1 uncultured Gammaproteobacteria bacterium | reverse complement strand
CTTCCGCTTCTCTTTCAAGATAAATTCAGAAGCGGAAGCGAGTAAAGTCAGGTGCGTATTAGATATAATTAATCAAACTTGACTGCAATACATATTGCATACAGCCAAAAAATTTGCTATAATTACTCCTATCACTAAAAATACACTATCAATTAAGTCCCGCAAGGGGCTTTTTTATTGGAATAGATTATGACTGTCGCGACTCTACCAGAAACAGCTAAAACAATGTTTGCGGTAGCAAATTTAGCAAATGATTTGTCCTTATCAGTTATAGCAGGGGCGCCGATTTCATACTCAGAACTTCCTAAAAGATATTTGAACCCTAATGAAACAGCAGAAGCTCATATTCTGAAAGATTTGAAATTCGCAAAGAGATTTCGTTATTTTGGTCCTAGAATCGGAGTTGGAGTCCTAGCTGAGCTTCAAAAGGCTGACAAATTATTGCAACAAATGCATGAATTTGGGGAAAAAGGTTGGTCCGATTCAATGCAAGTATGGGCTCGAGACTTATCAGAATTTTTAGATTATGACGATTCGTTTACACCCCAAACAAGATTAAATCGCAAACCAGGACTATATGAGTCATTAAGAATGTTGTCCCTGCCCCTAAACTCTTTTATATTTCTAAGCTGGTTAGACAATGTTGTAAATTATTATCCGAAAAATTGTTTTGATCATAAACAGATTATGAACTTAGCTGAAAATGTGAGAACTGGATTCCTGAAATGGATTCAACCTGTTTTTCAAAATCTTGAAGACTTTTTTACCACTCTTCTCAATGAACATATCAGAGACTGGGGTAGTAGCATTGCTGCCACCGTTGAATCTAAACCTAATATTTTAGAATTAATGAGCTTAGATCCCCGCTATCTTAAACGCTTTTTTGCTCAAATTCGTGAACTCGGCAATACACTCAATAATTCTGAGGTTCATCAAACAGCATAATTTTGTGACAGACCCTAATTACAATCTAATAATTATTGGCGCAGGTGCAGCGGGGTTTATGGCAGCGATTAGTGCTGGAAAGCGTGGACTAAGTGTACTACTAATAGATCATTCTAAAAAAATTGGTGAAAAAATTCGCATCTCTGGCGGCGGCAGATGCAACTTCACTAATATATATGCAAGTGCAGAAAATTATATTTCTAACAATCCACATTTCTGCAAATCAGCCTTAGCTAATTTCACCCCACAAGATTTCCTTGCTTTAGTCGAGAAGTACAAAATACCCTACCATGAGAAAAAACTCGGACAACTCTTCTGTGATGGCAAGTCTACTGAAATCATCGACATGCTCTATAGGGAAGCCAAACTTAGTAAAGTAACTATCGTTAATGATTACCAAGTACAAGAAATCAAAGAAGGCTTTACAGTAGTAAGCAATCAAGGAGAGTTTAATGCTCCATCCTTAGCCATCGCCACAGGTGGTCTATCTATCCCGCAGATAGGTGCTACTGACCTGGCTTATCGAGTCGCGAAGCAATTTGGATTAAACATTATAGAACCTAGTCCTGCATTGGTCTCTTTCACTTGTAAGGAAATTATATTTAGAGATTTAGCAGGCTTGAGTTTTGATGCTCAAGTCACTCTCGGCAAGAGATCTTTTAGAGAGAATATATTATTTACTCATAAGGGTCTAAGTGGGCCTGCTATCTTACAGATATCAAGTTATTGGAAGCAAGGGGATACTATTAATATCAATCTTTGTCCTGATCTGGATCTGAAAAAATATTTACTGGAAAATAAAAAACAAGAGAAACGTAAACTAAAAAATATTCTAAAAGAAATCAAATTCAAAGCAGGACAAGCAGAATATGCCAAAATCAATCGAGGAACCATATTCCCTGATAATTTCGTTGATCATTTAGCAAGTGAGTATGACTTAGAGAAGCCCCTTGCAGAATATGCTAATGAAACATTAGAAAAGATCTCTTCCAGATTACAATCATGGCAAGTTAAACCTACTGGCACAGAAGGCTACGCTAAAGCAGAAGTAACTACAGGTGGAGTTGACACTAATGAACTTAATTCTAAAACTATGGAGTCTAAAAAAGTACCTGGTCTATATTTCATTGGCGAGTGTGTTGATGTCACTGGTTGGCTAGGCGGTTATAACTTCCAGTGGGCATGGGCAAGTGGCTACGCTTGTGGCAACTCAATCTTACACGTCGGATCATTATAATTAATAATTCTTCTTGCCATACCTTCGAAGAGTATGCCATGTATGGGTACTAGTGCATACCAATATATTCTCCCCAATAAGCCGCGAGGTCTGAAAGTAGCTTTCTGGGTCAAATAGTTTACACCTGATTTATGGCTAAGTTTGAACTCAAGCCAAGCTTCCCCAGGAAGTTTCATCTCAGCATAAAGCACTAAATATCCACCCTGATAATTAGCATACAAAACTCTCCAGAAATCCACTGCATCACCGGGTTTAAGAGTATTAGCATCTCGACGCCCTCTACGTAGCCCAACACCTCCTACTAACTTATCCATATATCCTCGAAGCTTCCACGCCCAATCTAAGTAGTACCAACCACGCTGTCCACCAATACACCAAATATTGTCTCTAACTTCATCTAGATTCCTAACAAAAGTTTTTTCACGAATATCAGTCAAGCAGCCAAATTGCGGCACATCAAGCAAACTAGTATCCACAAACTTAGCACTAGTTTTAAGATTAAGAGCATCCTTCCAACTTGAAGGGATCTCATTTTTATCAATACGGTAAATCGTCTTAAGTAAGGCTTCTTCATAGCCTAAGCACTTAATGTTCACAATGTTTTCTATACCAAGATTCTTGCATATCACCTCATTCTTCAAGCTACTAACAAGAGTACGCGCCAATGTGTAATTTGTAGACGTAACGAAATGCAACCAATAAGACGACAGACGCGGAGTCATAAAGGGTACAGTAATGATCCAACGCTTAAGCTTACGCACGCGCGCATAGCCTAAAAGCATCTCCCTATAATTCAGTACATTTGGACCTCCTATATCAAAGACCTTATCAAAAGCAGATCTCTCTAGCATTACACCAGTAAGATATTGAATTACATTTCTAATTGCGATAGGTTGGCACTTAGTTTCAAGCCATTTCGGAGCTATCATGATAGGTAGCTTCTCAACCAAGTCGCGGATAATCTCAAAAGACGCACTACCCGAACCAATAATGATGGCAGCTCTAAGTACAGTAAGATGAAACTTCCCTTGTCGTAAAATTTCTTCTACGTTCTTTCTAGAACTTAAATGTTTAGATAGCTCATCATCATTACTGATACCACTAAGATAAATCACTTGCTTAATACTAGTACCTGAACAAACTTGAACAAAGTTTTTTGCACATTCTGATTCCATCTCCTTAAAATCCTTACGATTCTTTGAACTCATAGAATGAACTAGGTAGAATGCCACATCAATATCAGCCGGCAATTCAATCAAAGTAGGATCTGCAAGCAAATCACCTTGAACCACAGAGATGCTATCTTCACTTACTTGACCCTCTTGAATTTTCACTCCATCAGGAACATAAAAACTACCATCAAATTTAAGAAATCTAGACTTATCAAAACGCTCAGGATCTCTTACCAAACAAACTACTTGATGCCCCTGAGCAAGAAGAGAGAGTATAAGTCTCTGCCCAATATAACCATTAGCACCCGTAACCAGAACTTTCATTCGTCCCCCTTCACAACCCAAATTTTCAAACTACCCCAAAAGTCTATTGTATAGTATAAATGTGGCGAACCCCCTTATCATCTGGTTTAAAAACGATCTGAGATTACTTGATAATCCAACAGTTAACTATGCAACTAAAACTAACAAACCCATTATACCCTTATATGTCTTAGATGAAACAACGGACTGGCATTTAGGTGCAAGCAGTAAACTATGGTTACACCATTCTCTCATCTCACTAAATAAGGACCTAAATAATATAGGTTCTCAATTAATTATCCGCCAAGGATCTAGTGATAAAGCAATCTATGAGCTTATCCTAGAGACAGGTGCTGATGAAATCATCTGGAATAAATATTATGAGCCACATTTAGCTAATAGAGATGAGAAGATTGCTTCACAATTGAAAATAGAGCATAGAGTTTTCAATAGCTCACTCATGCTCAACTTAGAATCCATAAAGAATAAACAGGGACAGCCCTTCAAGGTATTCACTCCTTTCTACAAACATTGCCTAAGTCTACTAGACGAACATCTGGGGCAAGAGTGTCCGAAGCAACTCTCTTCACGCATCAAACTCAATACGGATGTTAATCTGAAACAAATCAATAGCCAAAACATTGATGAACTAAAATTACTAGAAAGTCCTAATCATAAATGGCAAGAGTCCATACTTCAACACTTCTCAATAGGTGAAGCTGCTGCCAAAGAAGCTCTACAACAATTCACGAAGGAAGTCTCCAAATATGATAAACAAAGAGATAGACCTGATATATCAGGGACTTCCAAACTCTCTCCACATTTACATTTTGGAGAGATCAGCCCTTATCGTATCTGGTACAAACTCAAAGATATCAAGGATAGCGAACCCTATCTTAGACAACTCATCTGGAGAGAGTTTGCTTACTATATAATGCATCATTATCCATACAGCATAGATCAAAATTTCAAACCAGAGTTCAATAAATTCCCATGGCTGAAGAATAAAACTCTACTTAAGAAATGGCAGCAAGGTATGACAGGTTATCCAATAGTAGATGCTGGTATGCGTGAACTCTGGGCAACAGGATGGATGCATAACCGCGTGCGCATGATAGTTGCTTCATTTCTGGTTAAGGACCTACTCATAGACTGGCGCGAAGGGGCTAAGTGGTTCTGGGACACGCTAGTAGATGCAGACCTAGCTAATAACAGCATGGGCTGGCAATGGGTTGCGGGGAGCGGAGTTGACGCCAGTCCCTTCTTTAGAATATTTAATCCTTATACTCAAGCAGAGAAGTTTGATCCTAATGGTGATTATGTACGCAAGTGGATCCCTGAGCTAGGCACAAATGCCTACCCTCAACCCATCATCAATCACGATGCGGCTCGTAAAGAAGCACTACTAGCACTCAAGGCTACTAAGGCTTGATTAGTCTTGCCTTAGCAAACTCTAACATTTCTTGTTTGAAATCATACATATGAGTATATTGAATGATTTGCTTGGCAATGAGATCTAAGCGCTGTTCAAAGCTTGGTAGTTTTACGGGATCTACTAGCATATCTTTCATTGGTTTAATATCACCACGCTGGTATTCAAAAGCAATACTCATGCGCGGTTCAGTGGCTCTATCTGAAGCTCGGGCGCCCCAATGCAGAATAGCATGATTCCAGATCAAAGCATCACCAGGATTAGCTGGTAAAGCTCTCACTGCAGCATATTCAAAATCATAGTTAGTTTCTCTCTCTGTAGCATAAGCTCTATCACGATTAGCTGGCACTAAATAGATACAACCATTCATTGGATTAGCTTCATTGAGTGGAAGCCACATAGTCACTGCCAGAGGCGAACCATCACTCTCCAATGCATGCCTATCTCTATCTCTATGTGGCTCCCAGCCAGCCTCTTCCTTACTAGGATCCACATGCCAAGCCCAAAACGCCGGTAGCATTTTATAATCCTTACCAATAAACTCACTAAGAATATTCTTAAATCGAGCTTGCAATAACCAAAACTCATCATATACAAAAGCAAATACTGGTAACAAATCTTTGGCGACTAGATTCTTCACAGCCTCTACCAATAGAGGATAATTCTCTGACTGATTTATATTATTTAATTGAACGTAACCTTCTTTGATTATCAGTTCATGTAATTTAGAGACATTCGCTGGCACTGAAATAAAATTCTCAGCACTATATCTTTCAACACTTAAGCTTGGATTGAGCTCTCGCCAAAATGCTGGTGAATTAAGGTTCATAGTTTTATAGTAAACTTAATTCATGTTTATACGCAAGTTACTAGACTGTCCTGAATTCATAGCCGGTGATAATACTCAGTTAAGAGAGATGTTACACCCTGATAAAGCGGATCTAGCGCTGAGATATAGCTTGGCGCACGCTACTCTTAAGCCAGGAATGACATCATACCCTCATGCACTTAAGACCTCTGAAGTCTATTACATTCTAGAAGGTCAAGGCATGATGCATATCAATGATGAAACTCAAGTTGTCAACGTCGGAGATACGGTATATATTCCACCCAAGGCCAAACAGTGCATAACGTGCATCAGTGATATAGAATTAAAGTTCATCTGCATTGTAGATCCCGCTTGGAGAGCAGAAGATGAGGTGGTGTTTGAAAGCTAGACAATACTTAACTCTCTTGCTTCATCATCAATCAAACTAAACTTTAGTCTCAAGACTTTAAGATTTTTCTCTAGTAGAGATACTTGCATAGAGCTAAGCTTCTCAGCCCACTCTATGGCTAAAATTATTTTTCTATCACTAGCAGATACTATCTCTGACAAATCTTCAAAACTAGCCAGCACTTGATATAGATCAAAATGATAAAAACTCAAATTAGTTAAATGATATTCATTAAGTCCAATAAAAGTTGGACTGGTGATCTTGGATTCTATACCAAGTGCTTTCCCTAACTCTCTGGTAAAAGTGGTCTTACCAGCACCCATAGCACCATAAAGCAGCAGAGCATAATTATCATCACTTATCTCAGAAGCCAACTGTTGAGCGCAAGCCAGGGTTGCATCTAAATTACTAAGCTTAAAAGTATCGGGTAATTTCAATTCAGTTTCTTGCCCAAGGGCTGCGGCACTTCCAAACCTTCACCACCAATGGTCTTCGCTTTCTCACCATCGATATAAAGGTAAACTGGCCTACCCTTCGCCAAGGTGAGGGCTGTCTCTCTTAGCTGCCTAAATCTTACTTGCATGGCTTCCGAACCACCACCAAACATAAACTGTGAGCTAATGTTGAGCTTCACTTCTTTAGGACTTTCATCAAGCTTAATTAACCTAGTCCCTTCTGGTACTTCTGTCCTGAGGTCTAGCTTTTCTCTTTCATCAAGAGTCGGACCTAAGAATAATTCCTGCATCGCAACTTCATAGGCAGACTTACCCTTAGGCACTTTTCTTACCACTGGTATTAAAACTACTCCAAGCTCATCACTAGCCTTGGTGAAATAAACTGTCACTTTTGGACCAGAAACAGCACCCGTGCTTACTTTATTGTTAGAACAAGAGCTAAGACTCAGGGCTAAAAATACTACAATTAAACTTAATCTTTTCATATAATGATCTGTTAAGAAAACATTGTATCGCATTGGCAAAAAGCTAATGTACTATAATTATGTCATGCAAGTAATTATCAGAAAATTTTCACAATTGGTATTGACAGCCATTCTAGCAGCAAGTTTTGCCATGGCTAGCAAAGCAATCGACCTAAAAGTTGCCACTATTAACTCTAATAAAATTATCCAAAGCTATCCAAAGGCTCAGAAATTAATGCAGGATCTGGCTAAGTCAGAAACTGATCTGAATAAAAAAATACTAGAGAAAAAAGCGGCTCTAGAGAAAGCTAAAAACGAAAATAAAACTCAAACTGAATTACAGATGATGGCAGAGCAAATGCGCCTAGAAATAGAACCTGAAGCCAAGAAATTAGAAGCTGATTCCAATAAAAGAAGTGATGAAATAGAGGCCAGTATCAAGCAAGCTATTGATGCAGTTGCCAAAGAAAACAAATATGATCTGATACTTACGGAAGAAGCTGTGCTTTATGGTGGGACTGATGTTAGTGACCTGGTCATAAAAAAATTGAGTGTTGTGAAGTAGGCATTGATTTATAAATAATGAAAAGAAAACTATTAGCATTATCGTTCGCCGCTTCCCTAGCCAGTCCTATACTGGCTAAAGTAGCAAGCCTAGATATAGTTCAGATTTATCAACAGTACTCCTTGGTACAAGAGGCCAATCAAAAGATTGACGCTGCAGAGGCCAGCTTCAAACGTATTCTAGAAACAGCAAACGAAGAGTTGAAGGGATTGGAATCTAAGGGTAATGCAATTGAGGTTGAGAAGAAGAAAGATTCCATTCAAGACATTGTTGATGAAGAAGTAGAGAAGATTCAAGACGAAAAAGAGCTGTATAACACTCAGATCAACAGAAACATAGCTACACTCTTACAAGCTATTACTAAAGAAAAAGGCATTGATCTAGTAATTGAGAAAGGTTACGTACAATCTCCTATCGAAGATATCACAGCAACTTTCTTGACCCGATTAGAAGCTGCTAGGAAAGCGGAATCCGAAGCTAAAACTAAAAGCAAGGTATGAGGCTTAAAGAACTAGCATTAATAACCGGATCTATAATTCAAGGTAATGAGGATTGCGAAATAGAGTCAGTCGCTGCTACTCCGAAACTTGCATCGGCAAAGCAGCTTGCACTGGTATTCCCAGCTAGATTCAGTAAGGCGGAGAAGCTTCTTCAAGAATCTCAAGCACAAAGCTTTCTCATCTCAAGCGAGCTTGAACAGGATAAAGAGTTTCAGCTATACAAAGCATCTCGCATAAACGACCAATTAAATTTCATTATTCACCCTAGACCCAAATATGCCCTCCAAAAGCTTGTGAGTCATTTTGAGAAAGCACGTTTCAAACCAGCATCAGGAGTGCATCCAAGTGCAATCGTAGACCCCAGTGCCAAGATTGATCCAAGTGCATGCGTAGGGGCTTTAAGCTTTATTGGACCGAATAGCATCATTGGAGCTGGCACTGTAATACATCCACGAACCAGCATTGGAGCTAATGTTAAGATCGGGAAAAATTGTGTGATTAGAGCTGGAGTGGTGATTGAAGATTACGTAGAGATCCATAATCGAGTAATAATTCACCCCAACACTGTTATCGGTGCTGATGGTTACAGCTACATCACGGCAGAGCCTACCAATCTTGAGAAGATGCAGAAACGAGATTTTAATTTCTCTATGGACAGACAAGTACAACACAAGCTTAATTCAATCGGCAATGTCATCATCTATGATGACGTAGAAATCGGCGCTAACACTTGCATAGATAGAGGCACTATAGGTCCCACAGTCATTGGCGAAGGTACTAAGATTGATAATCTTTGTCAAATCGCCCATAACGTACAAATCGGCAAAGACACTTTAATCATCGCTCAGACTGGGATTGCGGGCAGTGCTCGTATCGGCGATAGAGTTACCATGGCAGGAGCTTCAGGTTGTGGTGATGGTGTAGAGATTGGTAACGATGCTGTAGTAGGAGCTTTCAGCGCAGCGAACTCTGATGTAGATCCATTCATGCCAGTACTTGGCGCGCCAGCTATCGCTTATGGTGAGTTTATGCGCCGTCAAAGAGCCATCGCTAGATTACCTAAGCAACAAGAAGAACTACGCAAGCTCAAATCTAAAGTTGACGAGATGAGCAAGGCGACAAGTAAGTTATAATCGTCATCCCGAGGAGTCCACGAAGTGGACGACGTCGGGATCCAGTCATAAATATTGTGCAGTCGACTGGATCGCGACGTTGCACCTTCGGTGCTCCTCGCGATGACGATGAACCATGAGTACAAAGTAACAAAAAAAATTCTATCTCTTAGAGAACTGGAAGCGCTTACGTGCTTTCTTACGTCCGTATTTCTTAGATTCCTTAATTCTAGAATCTCTACTAAGCATGCCAGCTGATTTAAGATTCTTACGATTAGTATCTTTATGAGTAGCTAAAGCTTTAGCGATCGCAGCTGCTACAGCATCTGCTTGACCAGCCTTACCACCACCCTGTACATTAACAAAAATATCTAGTTTATCAATATTGCCTGTAAGCTCAATCGGGCTCATGATCTTCTTCTTAAGACTTTCTCTAGCACCGAAATAACCTTCAAAGCTATCCTTGCCATTAACTATAACCTTACCTTCGCCAGATTTAAGTCTGATACGTGCAATAGCTCTTTTTCTTTTGCCAGTAGTGATTTGATTTTCTTGTGATTTTTTCATTTTCTAAATAATTTCCTTCTTGCGTATATAAACTAAGCTGCTAACTGAGCTGCATGTGGATGCTCTGCACCTGCATAAATTTTCAGCTTATTAATTAACTGATCGCTAAGTCTGCCACCTGGCAACATACCCTCAACAGCTCTACGAATAATCTCTTCTGGTCTTCTCTCTCTTAGACTAGCAAGTGTTTCTGACTTAATACTTCCTGGACGTTGACTGTGTCTGTAATATAACTTTTGGTTCTCTTTATCACCACTTACTTTGAATTTCTCAGCATTAATCACCACTACGAAATCACCAATATCTTGGCTAGGACTAAATTGCGGCTTATCCTTGCCTCTAAGTGCATTTGCAATCTCGGTCGCTAGACGGCCCAAAATCTTACCCTCAGCATCAACGACTCTCCATTTACGGTTGATTTCCTTCTGGGTATAGGTTTTAGTAGTTTTCTGTGAATTAGACATGAGGTTGAATTTTACCAAGAATAGCCATATTTATGTGCTTCTAAATAGTATTTTCATAATTAACGTGCGGATAACACAGTCTCTGCCTGCTAAGATTAAGGGCTTGTTGCAAAATCATGATTAAAACTCACACTATTATTGATTTCTATAAGGCTGATCAAACAACACTAGCTAATGCAGAAGAACTTAAGGCTGCTATCGAAAGAGTACTTTGTAATCTTGACACAGAAGCATGTAATGACAACTATATTCAATTTGAGCCGGAAGGTGTTACAGCCACTGTGGTTACTAAAGCTTTTCACTTCAGTATCCATACCTGGCCTGAATATCGCGCCTGCGCTGTCGATCTTTATTCGTCGAAAGATAAACTTTTTGCAAGTAAAGTTGCCGAAGCTTTTAAGAAAGAACTATTAGCCGGAGAATACGACCTAAAAGTAGTACGAAGTTTACTAAAGCGCGTTGCGCCTTAAAATCCAATAATATCGTTTCAAGACTTCAAGAAAATAATTTGACCAATAAGCTTCGCAAAACTCGAGGTCTCTCTTTGCTCACTTACGTTCACAAAGAGAGACAACTCTCGTTCATTTGCTCAGCTTATACAGATGTCAAATTATTTTCTCCGAAACAGCATGACAGACTCTATTCAGCACCGATCTCATATGGATCATAATCTAAGAAATCACCATCAAGTAAAAAACTCTCTCTAGTAAATGGATTACGCCAGCCTTCAACAGCACCAGTGATGACACCGTCTAAGAGACCAGTAGCTCCGCCACTAACTCCACCGACTACAGCTCCACTAGGAACGCCCACTGTCGTACCAACGACACCGCCACCTAAACCATCGGTATAAGATTCAGCCAGGTCAGTACCCTTAGCTGCAGATCCTCTCACCAAACCCACTACAGTAGCTACTGGAACCGCAACGATAGCGCCCACTAATTGATGCACCTTATCACAAAGAGTACATGCCGTAACTATAGAAGTGGTCTCGGTAGTCTCAACAACTTTACTACGCTCATTAATTTCAGTTTCTCGTAATTCACGAGCCGCTTCTTCTAAATCTTCTTGAGGCTGCACTTGAGGAGCTTGTGCTTGCTCCGTGGCTTCTCTCTTATATTCTTCTTGCTTACGAATTCTTTCTTGCTCATCTAGGAGCCTCTGCGTTTCATCCACTTCTACTAACTCTTTTACTACTCCAGCACGAGCATAATTGGGTAATAACATAGTGACAATTAATAAACTAAGGATTAAATTACGTGTTCTTTTCATAATCATTCATTATAGCAATTAAAAAAACTAAAGAGGTAGAATAGTAGCGTTATTAAATTATGCCTAAAATAAAAAAAGTCCTAATTGCTAATCGTGGAGAAATTGCTCTGCGGGTTATCAGAGCTTGTAAAGAGCTTGGTATTAAAACTGTAGCCGTTTACTCCGAAGCTGATGAAGATAGTATGCATGTAACCATGGCAGATGAAGCTTACTGTATTGGTCCAGCTTTATCATCTAAGAGTTATCTACATATACCAGCTATCATCAGCGCTACTCTCACTTCTGGAGCTGATGCTATACATCCTGGATATGGATTCCTTTCAGAGAACGCTCACTTCGTTGATGTTTGTAACGAACATAATATCAAGTTTATTGGTCCTAGTTCAGATGCTATCCGTAAGATGGGTGATAAGGCCACTGCACGTGAAACCGTTATGGCTGCTGGAGTTCCAGTAGTACCTGGTTCCGATGGTTTGGTAGAGACTATTGAAGCTGCAATTCATATCGTGGAGACTAAGATAGGCTACCCAGTAATCATCAAGGCTACTGCTGGTGGTGGTGGACGTGGTATGCGTGTCTGTCATGATAGAGCTGAATTAGAGAAGAACTTTATTCAGGCACAAACTGAGGCACAGAATGCGTTTGGTAATGCAGGGGTCTATATAGAGAAATTTATTACACGCATGAAGCATATAGAGCTGCAGGTATTCGCCGATAGTCATGGTAACTGCGTACATATGGGAGAGCGCGACTGTAGCGTACAACGTCGTCACCAAAAGCTTATAGAAGAAGCTCCTTCACCAGTAGTAGATCCTGACTTACGTCAACGTATGGGGGCCGACGCTATTAGAGCTGCTAAGTCTGTTAACTATGAAGGTGCTGGCACTATCGAATATATTTTTGTTCCTGAGACTAAGGAATATTACTTCATTGAGATGAATACACGCATTCAAGTAGAACACTGTGTAACCGAGATGGTGACAGGGTTTGACCTAGTACAGTGGCAGCTCAGAGTGGCACAAGGAGAGAAATTTGATTTCACTCAAGAAGATATCAAGATCAGTGGTCACTCAATCGAATGTAGAATTAATGCTGAGGACTCGACTCGTAATTTCATGCCCTGCCCGGGCCATATCACTGGATTCATGCCTCCTGGAGGTCTAGGAGTCAGGGTAGACACCCATTGTTATACGGACTACTTCATGCCGCCTAATTACGACTCACTTATGGGCAAGCTCATAGTCTGGGGGAGAACCCGCGACCAAGCTATTAAGAGAATGCAGCGTTGTCTAGACGAGTTCACCATCACTGGCATCGAGTCAACTATCCCTTTTCATAAGCGGGTCATGGATAATCCGGTGTTTCAGACAGGCTTAGTCTGTACTGACTTCATAGAGAAAAATATGATGAGTACAAGTCTAAACCCGTAATTCTCAAAATTATTTACAAGTTATAACTTGCACTAACCGCTTAGAAGTTAATAAATGTAATGTTAGAATCGGATTATTATGAGAAAACTTTTAATTCTTGCTTTACTTACAATTTCCTTTACTCAAGCAGTATCAGCAAATTCAGTGTTTAGTTTTAATGAGAGAACATTAGAGAGCGTACTCATTCAAACCATAGAAAAAGATGATTTCTATACGATTACAATGTCTGAACTTCTTGAAGATTCTTCGATGGGAACTATGTCTGCGATTTTTTATATCCCTAAAGGATTGCTCACGAATGGCACTCACCAATTAGAAGTTATCAAACCAGGCAAAATCATGAGATCTAGCTTTTATTGCACAAACGATCCTAAGTATAAATTTGAACTTCCATCAGAAGATCGAGTCTATGTTGTTTTTCAAGATTTATCAATTGACGATGTTAATGATAAGCGTTTTGAATTTAATGGTACCGTTGCAAGCAATGGCAAGCAAGGAGACTTTACTATTAGCGATTTGACTGTAACTGAAGCTGGCATCACAGAACTCCTCTTTAGTTTTGAGATCAAAACCACAAACTCATCTTATTTCTATTCTTCTAAAAATACGGAGGGAGAGGTTTCTTGTAAAGAGTCTCTGAAAAATTCAAAAGTTAAGTTTGGTAAGGTTCTATCAAAAACCACTAGCAGCGGAAACTCTAATGCTGGTTTTGATCCATCCTAATTAAATCAAGCATTAACCATTTATAAATTGGCATCATTCTGATCTTCCTTCCTTCAGAGCAAATGATCTCTTCTCTGTTACGCGTCAATATTAGTCCTGAATCAAGCTTGAGACTAGTTAAACATTCTAACAAAGAGCCTAATTCCCTTTCATAAGTATCTAAATTATCCAAGTCAGAATAGCTTACCTGGATGGCTTCTTTTGCTTTGAAATTCTCAGTGATGATGAAATCCACTTCACCTTCTTCTTTATAATAGTAAACTTCCTTACCACGCCTTCTTAATTCTATGTAAACTATATTCTCAGCCAGCTTACCCCAGTCCTCAGACACTGAGCGCGATATAGCGTTCCTTAGTCCAGTGTCTATAACATAAATCTTCTTAGCATCTCTCGTTTGCACTTTAAGATTAGGATGATAACGCTGCACCGCATAAATCAAGAAAGCATCTTCTAAATATTTAGTGTAATCTCCAACTGTCTCCGCATTAATATTCAAAGCTTTTTTCACTGAGTGAGTTGAGTGCAATGAACTTAAATTAGTTATGTAATAATCAGCTATCAAATACAGACTATGAGTACTTCTAATCTGATAACGCTTGATGATGTCTTTATTCAGAATATCTTCGAAGTACTGCTGTAATTGTAATTTTCTCTCTTGCTCATCCTGAAGCTTTGTGACTGCGGGGAAAGCTCCTTCTAACATATATTTCTTAAAATGTGCGAGATATTCATTGACAGTAAATTTTTCTGAAACTTGTTTTAAGAAATCAAGAAACTCCTTAAACGCAAGCGGCCAAATATGATGAGTAATATTTCTGCCGGTGAGCGAGCTTGCGATCTCAGAACTCAGCAGTCTAGCTGAACTACCAGTGATCACGAGTGAATACTTCCCGAGATCCACTTGCTTTCTTACCCAGCGTTCCCACGATTCAATATTCTGGATCTCATCTAGAACTAAGAGTTGTGGTTCTTTCTCAGAGAACTCAGTATAAACTTCTATGAGCCTGTCTAACTCTGCAGTAGTGTTACTCGCGATAAAATAAGGATCTTCAAAATTCATATATAAAAAATTCTTCGATTCTTTAGTTTCTCTCTCTGCTAAATCCAAAGCATAGTAAGTCTTCCCCGATCTTCTAACGCCAATCAAAGC
The DNA here is from genome assembly GCA_964410425.1 of uncultured Gammaproteobacteria bacterium. GTDB lineage: Bacteria > Cyanobacteriota > Vampirovibrionia > LMEP-6097 > LMEP-6097 > CAYPGT01. The sequence goes on along the minus strand of CAYPGT010000020.1, from coordinate 15,450 downwards.
AAGAGCATTCTTGGCAATAAATTTTAGGCCTAAATTATTTCTATGGTATTTATGAAAGATCGCATTTTGAGCCCAAGCTTGCCATTGGTCTAGGACTTGTTTGATTTCTGCGTTAGAACCCATACTAACATTATACCAGTCATAGCTTGTAAATTAACATGGAAATTAACAGGTATAGTATTTTACATTAATATTGATATCCCTTTTCATAAGCGGGTCATGGATAATCCGGTGTTTCAGACAGGCTTAGTCTGTACTGACTTCATAGAGAAAAATATGAATTAATTAATAAAATATATAGGATTGCCACTTGCTAATTATACGCGTATTAAGTTAATATAGATTAATAATCATCCTAATTATATTATATTGAACATCTAATATAATGAATTGGATAGTTGTGTAAAATTAACTCAAGTAGATGTCTGATACTCCACCAATATTGACAGTCAAATCGCCAACTTCACTAGGATTAGTGGGTAGAGGAGGGCTCGCCAAAAGAATCACCAGAGAAGAGGTAAGACATTACGAACCTGCCCCTGTAGATGAGCTGCGATCACTTCATGCTAGTGCAATTGAAACTCAGGCAGAGAGAGGAAGGTTAGCTCTTCCTTCTGACGATGTTCAATGCTCACCTACTAATGACGATATAGTTGTTGCTAATAATGATTTAATTACCCTCTATGATCGAATAGCTGATGATGGGTTCCCTCAGTTTAGAGAGTTCGTGAATTCTTTAGTCCCTTACGTAGTGAGCTCCGAAGTTATATCAAAACTAGATGGCGATGGCCATCGTTATGCAAGATGGTCAAAGAATCTCAATCCAGACTTACCTGATCCAGTATCTCTTGTTCTAACCTATTCTGATGAGATAGAAAAGAAATTAAGCAAAGAGACTTTATCTAGATATATACATAGATTGATGCACCTTGAAGAATATAAATTCAAGAGGATAGTTCCTGAAAATAAACTTAGAGGACTTACTTCCAAGAATGGGGGTATGTCTCCCTTGAAATTAATTTACACTGGTGGAGCTGATTTACTGACTGATGAGTTGAGAGATAAAGATCACAATGGCATGATAGCTGCCACTGCAGATTTAGGAAGCTTTAGACAGATATTTAATCCAGCGTTCAAAGGCGGTTCACCAGAGGGGTTGGCATACTGGCTTGATAATGTTACCAGAGCAGGATACTCTGGCGAAGGATTTGCTGCCATGGCTGAAGTAATAAGTGGTCCTATGCGCGATGTCCTCAAAAAAAACCTTCATACTCCAGATCCACATGTATCATTTCCAGCTTTAAGCCACATTAAAGGAAGAAGTGCTGATGAATTATTAGCATCAGAGTTACCTGCTTATTTAGCTCCAACAATTGCTGCAAGAGTCCGAGGAACACCATTATATTTAAGAGATCAACCTAGTGATCAAAGAGCTCCTTTTGATATGAATACCGGTGCCGCTTTGATAGTGCCAATGGGCCATGTTAATAGCATGTGTGCAGAAGGTAAATCTGCTGAACTGGATGAAACCATGTCAGCAGCAATGGTTTCTTTACCTAAACTACCAATGCGAGCAGAAACTGAGGATGACCATGATTGGCGAGAGGCACAGATGTTAGAGCTTACCTCTAGCGAAAGCTAAGCCCCCAGCTTTATTTATCAGATTTGTTGGATTTCTTTTGCTTACTGATTGACAGTGGTACTACTTAGAAAGCTTGGTTGTTTAGTCGCATTATTAATAACCTGTACAGATTGGGGTCTTTGGTTGGTAATCTTGATTATTGGTCTTGATTGTTGTGCAGTTGCCACGACTCCACCAATTCCATTACTTAATCCTGATTGTCTTGTACTTGTATTACTTGCTTGTACACCTCTAGCTTCAACTTGAGATGGACTTCTCGCCTCTACCCTCACTGGCGCACTAGCCTCCACTCTCGCTGGAGCTAATGAAGTCTCTGCCTTAGTTGCAACTCTATTCATCACTGGCGCAGCAATTCTTCTAGAACTAATACTTGATCTGTCTCTAATCACTGGTCTTGCACCTGAAGACACTCCATTATGATTACTCACAGCTTGAACTTGCTTCTGGACTACTTCAGACTGCTGTTCTTTCTTCAAGAGTATTGGTTCAGCTTTTCTCAACACTGCTTCAGCTTCTTTACCAAAACTAAATATGTTCTTCAGATTTCTCGTAAGCATATCTGTAAACGTTAATGACGGGCCAATCTTCGCTGGTTCATTAGCTTGTAAGGCTGCCTGGAAGCGCTCTTTACCAACCGCATTCAAGAGTAGATTGATATAAGACCAAAATGTTGAGTTAGATCCAGAAGAATATTCGCTCACGATATTAGCAGCAGAGCCAGCCATCATCGCACAACCACTGCCAGCATATCTACCTCTACCCTGTTCTAAATGTATAGATTTAACTTTCTCAGCTTCTACAGCTATTCCCAATGTATTACGTGCAGTAGCAAAAATATTTAGCCCAGTTAACATATACAATAAACTAGAAATTGACATGGCTGCTCCAGAGACAACTCCTAGTTCACCTTTTTTATTTGAGTCAAATAATGCAAATGGATTTTTCAAAAGATCTTTGAAAATAATTTTTAATGTATTCCAATTAGTTGTGAAATAGTCCGTGTAATTAGCATAAGTGGCTTTACCATGTATAGTTTCAAGTGCCGGCAATACATTATAAAGTCCTATCGGTAGTCCACGATAATTAGTCATATTCTTGATTGGAGACATGATAGAAGTTACGACATCTCCAAGCTGTGCAGCAGCTAGTAAGGGTTTGCCATCTCTAAAAGCATCTACCGCACCAGTAGCACCGCTTGCAATACCAATCGATAACCTAGCGAGATGACCAGCCCAAGTCTCTAGCAACTTTCTTATAGAATTATTCTCAGGTAGAATCACTACAGATGCTGCTGCACCAGCGCAAAGGACAGTAGCACTTACACTAAGAATTTTTCTCAGACCATAAGACATAAGACCAAACGTTAAAGTACTATCCTTATGAGCTTGTTCAATAGTTCTAATAACGGGTGCAGTAGTTTCATTCTTATTAGCAAGATGCAACGCATTATTAGTTGCTGCTACTTCCGTAGATAATTTAGATTCTGAATTAGTATCTTGTACTTGAAGTTTTGACTCTGGACGTGAACCTAGAGGAGAGTCGGCGCGCGCCTCTACAGTTGGAGACGGCATTGTCTTTTGAGTTACCACTGGTTTATTATTAATCTCCATTGGGCCTTTGCATCAAGGAAGTCCAATCCCTTCGAACACAAAACCTAGAGATTTATTTTTTCTTAAGCTTTCGCTTAATTCTTAATATTTTAGCAAGGATTTGAAAATAATAGTATTCAAATTATTAAATTTTGTCAGTTCTATGTAATTTCGGGTGGAAACACCTAGTTATTAGTCGCTTCTTCCGGCGCTTTGTAATTCTTGTCGAGTTTTTGCAACATATCCTTAGCTTTCTCGTTGCCAAGTTTAGCTGCTAACTGCATATTGTCCCAGGCTTTATCCTGTTCACCCATCTCTTTATAGACTAGAGCTAGGTTTAGGTAATAATCGTCCTTAAGCGTTGGATTACTAAGAATCTTAAGTGCCTGAGCTTTATTGAGGTAGTCAAGAGCAGTCTGGTTATTCTTAGTGCCAATGTAAATATTAGCGACCTCAATACATCTCTTAAGAGTATAGTCTTCAAGTTTATTAGTAGAAGCTTCTGATTTCTTATTTTTTTGCTTGTATTTAGAATCTCGGAGGTATTTGAGACCAGTCTCTAGAATAGAGAACTCCTGTGCGACATCATTACGTCTCTGACTAGCATTGATAAAGAAGTCTTGGTCAAGCTTGAGGGATTGAGCCTTATCAATAAGCTTAACGATCAAAGTACTTCTATCATTAATATTGAGAAGATCTATAAGCTCTATAAACTTCAAGCCAAAGCTCTGAGGAATTGCCTCAAGCTCAGTATCAATAAACTTATCTGCTTCATTATACTTACCTGATTTAACAAGAACATAAAATATTAAGCTATCAACTTCCTTGTCTTTTTTCTTGATGCGTAATTTGGTTTTCTCCAAAATATCTTGTGCTTTAGCAACCTTATACTCTTTCAATAATTCTTCAGCCTGTTTAAGGTTAGCGCTCTTAAAACTCAAAGTATCGTAAAGGGCTATAGCTCCCACTAAAAGTAGGATTAAAACAAGGGTTACTATTATGCGTTCGGTCTTAGGATTCATAATTCATGCCTTATTATAACAGGGACGAGTAGTGCGCTTTGCCTTTACTCAGGCGCTCTTTCATTGTATTCTAGAATTATGTCCGACAAACTAGCTCCTAAAGCGATTGCTTATATTTTAATCCTACGTTGGACTATTGCTTTGATATTTTTTTTCAATGGTATACCAAAATTATCCGATCCTAGCTTTGGTGCTAATGCAGATAGTTTCTTTCATAGCTTGAAAGATGATGTAATATTTGCACCTTACAAACCTATTTTTAACAATGTAGTACTTCCTAACGTCTTCATTATTTCTAGTTTTGTTAAGTATGCAGAAGTTGCTATCGCTGCAATGTTCTTTATCGGTTGGCCTCTTAGACTAGCAACATTGACTGCCACCTTCTTACATCTTAATTATCTGTGTATTGCCAGCTTCCCTACTTTTATTTATCTCAATATTCTAATGATAGTTGCCGAATGGGTTTGCTTAAGTACCTTTGAGAAGAGCGACTAAGTGCACAGGATCTTTTTATTATTACTTTGTCTAAGCCTCTGCTCATGCAGCTTAAATAAAGCAGACAAGCCGGAGCAAATCCTCAGACTAACCCATCTAGGGGCAGATCCCAAGACCTTCAACCCTTGGATTGCTAGCGATGCATCGAGTTCATTGTTTGCGTCAATGATGTTTCATGGATTGATCATCACTGATCCAGATACTGACGAAGCTCTGCCGCATATGGCAGAAAGTTTCAAGATAGAAGATGGCGGTAAGACCATTATCATCAAACTCAGAGAGGGACTGCGTTGGAGCGACAACGAAGCTATCACCGCTGAAGATGTAGAGTACACCTGGAACACATTGATTCGAGATGAAGTAGCTGTAAGTTCACTAAAAGATATACTAACTATAGATGGTCAGTTTCCAGAAGTTACAGCGATCGATAAACACACAGTAATATTTAAAACAGTTAAGGTGTTTGCACCCTTCCTTAAAACTATCGGTATCGAGATAGCTCCTAAACATGATATAGAAAAATTCTTCCGCCAACATCATGCTACTAGCCTTGAAGACAAACAAAAGGTCTTCAATCAATATCTCAGTGTTGATACTGACCCAGCTAAGATAGTCTGCTCAGGCGCGTTTAAGCTGCACAAGATTCAAAGTGGAGAGAGAATTGAGCTAAGACCTAATACTAACTTCTTCCTTAAGGATGAGGATGGTAATAGCCTACCCTATCTCGATAAAATTATTTATTCTTATGTCAGAGATAGTGCTGCTGATACTTTTAAGTTTCTAGCAGGTGAATCTTACGTACTAGACGTCTCACCACAAAACGCTGCATTAATTAAAGGACTAGAGCAAAAATACAACTTCACTCTATATGACACAGGAGCCAGTACTGGAACTAATTTCATCTGGTTTAATCTGAGCAAGAATGTTCCAGAGCCTAAATATTCTTGGTTTAATAATGCTGAGTTTAGAAGAGCGATTTCTTATGCTATAGACAGAGACAATATCATTAATAATGTTTTCCAAGGGCTAGGAGAAGCTCACTTTACTGCCGAGTCACTTAAGTCTCCTTACCTGAACACCCAGATCAAAGGACATCGCAGAGATATAAATCATGCCAAGGAAATACTTACAGCAAGCGGGTTTCATTTCAATAACAACACTAACAGTAGTGAGCTGGAACTGTTAGATGCTAATAACAATCGAGTTGAGTTTAACTTATTCACTAATGCTGGAAATCAAGAAAGAGAATTAATGGCGGTAATCATAGTTAACAATCTTAAAGAGTTAGGAATCAAAGTTAATTTCAAACTTCTTGAGTTTAATAACTTCGTAGCTCGCTTAATGCAAGGCAAGGATTACGACGCTGGCATCATCGGTCTCACTGGTGGTAACGAACCTAATAGTGGCGCTAATGTCTGGAAGAGCGATGGCAGGATGCATATGTTTGATGTGAAGAAGTTTCAGAATCATCCTATTACCAGAGACTGGGAACAAGAGATCAACAATATTCTTAGTCAAGGAGTACAGGTTATAGAGTTTAATAAGCGCAAACAATACTACGATAAATTACAAGATATAGTTTACGAGTACAACCCCTTCATTTATATTGCTTCACCTAAAGTGCTAGTTGCTGTGAATAATAAGGTTAAGGGTGTAAGGATAACTAAGTATCAAGGGGTTATCCCCTATATCTATAAGTTAGAGATTAAGAATTAATAGTACCCAGCCGTCATCACGAGGAGCGCCGTAGGCGCGACGTCGTGATCCAGTATAAGTATTTTCATATTCGACTGGATCGCCACGCCGCTTCGCGGCTCGCGATGACGAAACTATCAATACACAATATGCTAAAATGTATGACGTAATAGATCCAACTTAAACGATATGCTGGGATTAAATCTAGATCTTAAAGAGACGATATATGGCGCCCTGGCCGGAGCTAAAGAGGAAGCTCTTGGTAAGATTCCTGGCTATAACGCTGTAGCTTCAGAATTCAGAAGATTTCAAGCCAGACAAAAACTTAAAGGTCCTAAATCAGACACTAATACTGTTGATGAGTATGAATACAAGAAAGCTGTAAGAAATATTGACGCTGAGATTGGTGGTAGCTTAAATCCCATTAAATGGATCTGGGGAGCAATTCAAAGTATCTTCGGTAATTCCAAACAGGAAAGAATGGTAGCTGCTATTAAGAGTTTAGAAAACTATGGTAATCAATACGATGCTTATAGGTTTGTTAACGATGCTCAAGAATTTTTATTCACAAAGATAGAAAAAAGAATCTCCGAGATAGAAGGTCTCAGTTCTAAGATACTTGGAACTAGCAAAGCAAAAGTCTCTAACGATCCAATATTACAGGCTCTCAAATCTGCAATACAAATCTGGCTTGAACCCTTCAGTAAAATTATTAACGGAGAAGTAGCAGAGATCGCGAAACCAAGTGAGGGTGATATAAGACTGTTGAAAAGTATCAGAGATCGCATACAATACAGTTCTAAAGCAAGATACATAGAAGATATGTTGCCTAAGTATAATCAAATGATCAGCGAAGCTCAGAGAGCGCTATACAGTAATCACCACGCAGGGCAACAGCAACCCAGGGCTCATCACCGTAAACTTGGACAGAATTTAGCCAAGACAGCTGCTTAGAAGCGACTCTAATTCTTGCTTTAGATCCCAATAATTCTTAGCAACTAGAGACTCTGCTGTAACTGATTTCCTCACGCCTATAACTAGTAAGCCAAGCGCCTTAAGCTTCTCGGCTTTAACAGGATCCATTCTGTATAAGCGATATATTTCTCTTAAACGTCTCCTGATAAGGTTACGATCTACTGCTCGCTTAGAGTATGCTTTGGAAATACTAAAACCAACTAAGGGTAACTGATTCTTACAGTAGTCTCGTGATTTAGTTGTAGTAACTCTTAAATTCTGAGAAGAAATTGTCTTCCCTTTCTCAAACGCCTGTTGAAAAAGACCTGAATATCTCAGTCTTTCCTTGCGCGTTAGCATTACATTGCGATCTTAGCGCGGCCTTTGTTTCTTCTCTTAGATAATACGGCGCGTCCGCCTGGCGTGGCCATTCTGGCACGAAAACCACTGGTTCTCTTGCGTTTTCTCTGCGATCCACGTAAAGTCATTTTCATAGCAGGGTAAATGGTAGCATATTCAAGGGTAAAGGCTCAATAATGGCTCAATATAGGCTTTATAATTAGCCACAAGTAGCATTAATTAAAAATGAAAGACGACAAGTTAACCGATATCATGTTTCGATCCCTAAATAAGGATCCTAAATTAGCCAGCTTTGAAGAATGGCATAAAGCTGGCGACTGGGCTATAGAAATGCGGTTTTTCCCGCATGCGCTTAGTTGCTATCAAATGGCAGCAGAATTAAATAAAGATGAAAACACGCTGATGAAAATCAGTGATGTAGTCGATCGCATCACTAATGTTTTAGAGTTTGTGCCGTCATTACTGAAAGCGCCACTCGAAGAAATCCGTTTAAGCAATCCTCTAGATCCGTCTAAATGGCTCGCTATCTCTAATTCACTGCTCAAGGAAACTACTGCAAAGCTCAGCGCTGGTAAAGCCATTGAACCGAATCTATTGATAGCCTCTAAATTTGCTTTAAGCTTCGGCGCTTACTGTGCTTGCCGCTCAGGAAACGAAATACAACCTATCAACGAACTGCTGAAAGATCTCACTGCTGATGTGGATATGAGAGGATGGACTAGTCCCAAGTTAAACCTTAAAGACTTAGCTCGATCTAAAGAGATGGTGAAAATAGTTGCACTCGGTGACAACGTCACTCTAGGACTACAAAGTAACTGGGAGATTAAGTTTCATGAAACCTACCACTATCTCTGGTTACACGACTTGAAGCTCAACACCTCGCTTGCCAATAATGCTATCTCTGGAGCCGGGGTCCTAGATCTAGCTCTCTATCTAGGGCGCGATGCTATTTATTACAAACCAGATATAGTGCTAATCAATTATGGATTGAATGATGCTTGGCTCGGAAAACAGATATTGCTATCTTATGAGTGCCTTCTAGAGTCTTGTATCAGAATTCTACAGGGCAATCAAATTCAAGTCGTTCTTATTAGCCCTATCCCACATATTCCTTCAGCATGTCCCCTGGATCAGAGACCAACAGATATAGAACTCAATGAAGCAGAGATGGAACCTTATGCTCAAGCATGCAAGCGTATCGCCATACGCACAGGGTGTGTGCTTGCTGATGCTTACAGCAAGTTCCCTGTATCAGAACAAGAACGTAAGCAATATTTAGCAAATGGTTTCAACATGCCGAACCTCGCTGGTCAAAAGCTGATAAAATCAGCGCTAGATGACATCACTAACTAAAAACCAAGTAACAATAGATGCTATGAGCAACGGCCCTTATGCCATCGCTCATGACGAAAAGCTTGGTGTCGTATTTGTCGAAAATGTTTGCCCTGGAGATATCGCCGAGATAGAGATCTACGATCAACGTAAAGGATTTTCTTTTGCTAACGCTACTGAAGTCATAGAACCCAGTCCCTTACGTATGGATAAACCTCCCTGCGCCATTCATAAGATTTGCGGTTCATGCCAATGGCAACATATTGATTATGTCGAACAGCTCAAATTCAAAAAACAAAATCTCATCGATTTACTAGCGAAATCAGGGATAGATTACGGGGAAGTCCCCGATCTAATCGGCATGGACAATCCATGGAACTATCGCAATAAAATTATTTATCCGGTAGATACAGTAGCAAGCACGGGAAGATTAATCGCTGGCTATTTCAAACGTAATACTAACGAGCTTATCAACGTCAAATACTGTCCTATACAATATGGGATCTTCGATGAGATTATGGCTTTTACCAAGGATCTCTGTAGTAAGCGTGGTATCACGAAAGGCAGACTAAGACACATACTCATGCGTTCTAACATAGATCAATCTGAAATACTTCTATCATTTATAATACGCAGAAAGAACCTAAATCACGAAGAGCAAAAACTCTTAATCAAAATACTAAAAGAGATACGTAGTAAGTTTCCTGTTATTAAGGCTATAAGCCTTAATTATAATGATCTCAGCACCAATGTTATTCTGGGCAATAAGACTGAAGTTATAGACGAGCGAGCTTATATACAAGAGAAGTTTGCTGATATAGAACTGCGCATCTCAACTGCAAGCTTCTTTCAAGTCAACACTCAGCAATTTCTGAAAATCATTAATCTACTGAAGACCTTTATCGATAAACCTAATGCTCGCATCCTGGATCTATATTGTGGCATCGGCACTATCTCTCTGTCTCTGGCTAAGGCTTTCCCTGAGCTGGATGTAACAGGAATAGAGATCGTGCCAGAAGCCATAGAAGATGCTAAGACCAATGCCATAGTAAACAACATAGCCCAAACTAAATTTATACTAGGGAAAGCAGAAGATGTATTGAGCACCGAAGGTTCTCATGCTTACGATACCGTGATAGTCAACCCTCCTCGTAAAGGTTGCACTAACGCGGTTCTAGATGCCCTCAATGAAATCAACAGCCATAAAATTATTTATGTAAGTTGCAACCCTGCAACTCTCACTAGAGACATCAAATATTTAGAGCAATATGGTTACAAACTAAGCTATGTGCAGCCTGTTGACATGTTTCCACATAGTTTTCATTTTGAGACAGTAGCAGTGCTAACTCAGACTGCAACAGCATAAGAGCTTTTTATTTCATTGATATTAGCCTGATCGATACGTGCTGGCGTTATTTCATTAGCTAGAGGCTTCAACATCTCATCAATAATCTCAGTAGACTTCATATCATTTAATTGCAACATTTGTAATTTAGCCAGGGCAACATTCTTACTCATATCATAAAGTGGAACCACTCCAGCCTTCAAAAGCTTTCTAGAAGTCTCATAAGTCATTAAATCCGTTGGTTCAAAGTTCTCTGTGACTGCAAAGAAAACCAAATCAGGATGCTTACGTCGTAAATCTTTCACCAACTCCTCAACCGATATATCAGGATTACTGCTATCTGTATTAGCTGTGCCACCATGATAAAGATACAAGAGTACAGCCTTACTTCGTTCTTTAATCTGAGCCTTAAATTCTTTATGATTCTGATGTAGTTGAGTTACATCATATTCTTGAACAGCCCAATTATTAGGAATTTGACGTGGACCAATCTTCTGCTCTAGATCTGTAATCACTAGCTGATCTCTCTGATTTTGGAGATCCACTTTAAGCTTATAATTCTCATCGCGTGAATCAGCATAACGCATCCCTTCTAGTTCTGAGCTATAAATATCCTTCACTGCAAATCTACCTTTAATCAAATCACCATGAAAAGAAATATAAACACCAGGATGCAAAGGCCTTCTCGGTCCTTCTAAAACTCTGAATGCACCAGTCAAATTAGCTTTGATCTCTACCTCATCATTAGTATTCGAACCAGTAAAAACTACGAAGATACCTTTCTGTTCTATTAAATTCTGCAACTTAATTATTTTTTCAATCAAACTCTGATTGATCCTTTCACTTAAAGTTTCATCAACAGGATAATCGAGTAGCTTCACTACTTTATCCATAGAATCAGTGCCGTGAGATACAACTATTAATTCTGGATCTTCGCTTTCTATAACCCTTAGTAACTCATCAACAAGTTTTTCTACGTAGCCTAGATTGATATTTTCACTAAGAATCGCATAAGGGGCATAAGTTGTTGGAGAGATCTGTATATTACTCTTGACCAAATCATCTTGAACTAGAGTACGGAATTTATCAGCCCCATTAATCCCAGCAACCAGAGCACCTTCATCATTACCGGCAGCAGAAATAGTACCTCCAGTAGTAACTAATGGATAATTTCGTAAAGATTGACAGCTAGCTAATGTAATTGACAAACGATGTCATATTATCTCGACCAGCAACCCTAAGTCAAGCTAATCATTTAAGCAGGCTTAGATAGTGCCACCGAGCCAGTGACCAATCTTTCTAAATAGTAGCCAGTTATAAGATCCACTTGCTCAATGAACGTGTCAGGAACAGTGTTCTTCATCTCAGGTGCCTTGATCACGGACATAAGCAGTTGCAATCTATGAGGTACCTGCCCACCATGAGCGCCTTTCAAGGCTTCGATTTGTTTTCTAATTATGCGAAGTGAGCTTGTTAAAGATATATCATGCAGTATCTCTGTAAATTTTTGATTTAGGTCTAAATCTGGATGTGCTTTAAGCCAAGATAGCAGCTTTCTCTGCAAATCTACTATCTCGCATTCCAAGCTAGTAGGCAAAATTACATGGAAGTCCTCTGCATCAAGCCTGCTTAACTGTTTAATACCAGGTAAAGTTTTAACAAGATTAGTAATCCACCTTGTGACCTTGTTTAAGCCAAAACCGCTTGAAACCTGAGTTAATGAGCCAATTCCCATGAGAATACCCTCCCTTCCATAAAATTAGTTAAGTGCTTAACTAATTTTATCTAAAGTTCATATTACATGTCAATATTTTCTTATGAATCTTAATGTTTGTAAGTTAGACCCTTGAATAGACTTCAAACTCATAATTTTTCAGATTCAGACTTGAAAGTCGCGACTGAAAATAGCCTGCACTGCCTATCATGGCAGCATTATCGGTACAGTATTTTAGCGAAGGGACAATCAACTCATAATCTGGTGCTATGAATCTCTCCTTAAAAGCTTTACGCACCGCGCTATTAGCAGAGACACCACCAGCCAGTACTACACGCTTAATACCCGTTAACTCTATCGCTTGCTCTATTCTTAGTAAGAAGGTCTTAGCAATGGTTTCTTGAAATGCAGTCGCTATCAGGGCTTTATCACGCTGCCATAATTCATCACCAAGTTTTTCTTTTAATCTCAGCACAGCCGTCTTGATACCAGAGAAACTGAAATCTAATCCAGGAACGCGAGAGACAGGGAAGCGGTATCCGTCATCGCGAGGAGGACGAATGGATTGCGCCAGCCTATCTAACTCTGGTCCACCAGGATAAGGCAAACCCATCAACCTAGCAACCTTATCAAAAGCCTCTCCGGCAGCATCATCTATAGTCTCACCAAGAATCTTCATCTCTGTATATGAACTCATCTCTATGACTTGAGTATGTCCTCCACTCGCTAACATACAAATAAACGGTGGTTCTAAATCGGTATCAATAAAGTTGGCACAAACATGACCATAAAGATGATTGATTTCTATCAATGGTTTATTGTGCACCCAAGAAAGTATCTTCGCTAGATTTACACCTACCATAAGAGAACCTGTGAGTCCTGGTCCAGAAGTAACAGCAATAGTATCTATGTCTTTCATAGTAAGCTTAGCTTCCTTAAGAGCTTCTATGAGTAAATTATTGATGTACTCAAGATGTAAGCGCGAAGCTACCTCAGGAATAACACCACCCCAAGCTTGATGCTTAAAAATTTGCGTTAGCACTTGATTAGCTATAACCTTACGGCCATCCTCCACTATCGCTATAGCGGTCTCATCACAACTGGTTTCTATGCCTAGGACTAACATTTACTTGGAAATAATAATACTAGACTTTAGGTCACAGCCCCATTCCCATGATAATATTGTTATCTATGACAACATTTTCTAATATCGACGCAATAATACTGGACAAAGACGGCGTTTTTAATAATTTTCATAAGGTTTGGCTGAGGGTTATCGCTTATAGAGCACAGAAGATTGCTGAACTGTCAGCAGAGACTTCTGAAGCGCTAGAGAAAATTCGTACGGCTTGTATTCGCGCCATGGGGGTGGATGAAGATGACGAGACTATCGATCCTTACGGACCTTGTTCTATGCCTTTAGCAAATGTAAGACTGGCATTAGCTACAACCCTATTCTTAATTCAAAACGAGGCTAATCCTACTTATACCTGGCTGATGGCGTTTAAGACGGTTGATGATGCTATCGCAGAAGCTGAAAGAGAATTAAGTGTAGTAGAACTAAGCGAAAGCTTCCCAGGAGCTATAGATGCTATCAACGATCTTGCTAAAACTGGATTAAAGTTAGCTGTCTACACCTCTGATGGAGTAGAAAACACTAAACAGACTTTAGAGAAGTTCAAGATCGCTAAAAATATTGAGGCTACTCAAGCAGGCAATGTAAAAACTACGGATCTTTATATCGAGCTCTGCAAGCACATTAGCGTCAAACCGGAGAATACTATTATGATCACAGATTCACCACATGATTTGGGTATCGCTAAAGCTGCTGGTGCTAAGACTATACTTGTGCTTACCGGAATCATATCCCCAGACATGAGCTTGGATGGCATACAAGATAAAGCAGATATGGTTATCAACTCTATCGCCGACCTAGACATAGATAAAATATCGGGCGCTAAAAAAAAAGTGAAAGTTTAATAACTAAGGATTCAACAATCGACTCTAGTACTAATCTATTAACTATATATACAGATGGAGCTTCCAAAGGTAATCCTGGCAGGGCTTCCATAGGAGTATCTTTATTAGAGAATAACAAAGAAGTAGCAACTATATCTAAAGCTATTGGCATAGCCACTAATAATATTGCCGAGTACACTGCATTACTAGAAGGCCTAAAGAAAGCTATCAGCCTAGGCTACAGCAACATACAAGTAATGGCAGATAGCGAGTTAATGATTAAACAACTGAACAAAGAATACAAAGTAAAAAATCCAGAGATCAAAGTTATCTATGATCAAATACAAAAATTACTGAGTAATTTCCAAACTATAAAGTTCACTCATGTACGCAGAGAGAAGAATACGCGCGCAGATGATCTGGCGAATTTAGCACTCTAATTACCGTAGTTAGGATAGTCTCTCTGAAAGGCTTGTGGCATTGGTTGCATGCGCATAAAATTAGGATCTGTAACAATAGGGTTAGTAGGTTCAGCTCTATTATAATAATTAACTATTGGGGGAGTATCTGCATGATCAGGTGGATATTGCTGCTTATAATAATCATAGTTAGCTTTATCTCCTTGAGCTCTACGCATCGCCACAAGTGCGCCACCAATATGGGGTAAAACTCCAAGCGTGTAAGCAGAAGATATACCTAACTGATCAAAAGTTCCAGGATAGTTAAACGGTGTCACGACATCGATAGGTACAAAGTTAAACAGATCACCAATAACTGTTCTTTTATTAGTTCTAGGTTGATCTATATGAGTATTATAACCATAGCCAGCAGCTAAACGCATAGAATCACGAGGCTCATAATAATCAGCCTTGGGTTGATAAGGATCAATGCGTCCTCCAGTAGAATAACCATATCTACTATATTCCAATTGATGACCAACTCTCTGAGTAGGAGGCACTTCTGCGTTATTTTTAAAATAAGGATTGCCTTCTTGGGTTTCCAAGGGTCTTACCAGGAAACCACCAGAAGTATAGAGTCCAACAAAACCAGTGTTTTGCTTTAATATAACTTCATTGGCTTGAACACTTGCAATAGTTTTTTGCCAGTTATCAGAGCAAGGTACCTCTATTACCTTCTTATTAGTTAAAACTTTACGCTCATGGTCTGCAAGCTCATCACCAGTAAGGCCTACAAGTAATATAGTTGCAGTAGTTGGGTCAGTTACGTAAGATGCATGCACTTTCACCATGCTCATCATAAGCAGCACGGATATCATTATTAAATTAAGTCCCGTTCGTAACACTATAGTAATTATATATATTTAGGTTAAGGGTTGGTTAATA
>CAYPGT010000019.1:16628-31889 GCA_964410425.1 uncultured Gammaproteobacteria bacterium | reverse complement strand
ATCCACTTCGTGTATTATATGACTATTAATCATGGTAGCTCCTTGTAACATAGATATCAGCCCACTTAAAAGTATTTTTCAAAGTGCGAAGGAATATTGGGCTCAGCCAGCTCCAGATCAAGCAAAAGTCGCAACTAATTTAAAAGCATTGCACCACCCGTTTGGTAAGAAAATTGGAATTAACAATATAGAACTATCAAAGGGTTCAGCAACGCTTAATATTACTCCAGCCCATGATCACACTAACACTTGTAAGTATGTTCATGGAGGCTTCACTAGTGCAGTGCTAGATCAAGTGATGCATGAAGCTGCAAGGACTAGCGCTAATTTAAATCAAGATACTGTGACGTCACAATTAGCGATCAGATATGCTGAAGCGATTAAGCCTGATGTCCCTATTGTTGTAAAAGCAAGGACTTTAGGTGATCCTGAAGGTGATAATGTAAACGTTGCTTCCATTGTAATGCAAGACAATAGAATTAAATCTTATGGGGTTGGACGGTTTACACATAAAGCTGTGGCTTGAAAACTTGGGCTAGAATGATCTAGATATTGCTGGATAATCCTACTAAATCCAAATTCCTCGAAGCCGCTAAAAAGCGCACCATTATTTTCGATGGTGCTATGGGCACGAGTTTGTTTACTTATGATCTGACGGCCGAGGATTATGGTGGAGAGAAGTACGAAGGTTGTCCTGAACAGTTAAATATTACTCGTCCTGATATTATCCAAGAAATTCATACTAAGTTTTTTGAGGCGGGAGCAGATGTAGTAGAGACTAATACTTTTGGTTCTAGTCGATTGGTTCTCGCTGAGTATGGCTTAGAAGATAAATCTTATGAGATTAGTAAACTTGCTACTAGTTTAGCGCGAGAAGTTGCTGATAAATTCACTGCGCGTGAACCTAATAAGCCACGCTTTGTTGCTGGTTCTATTGGACCTGGTACTAAATTAGTTAGCCTTGGCAATATTAGTTACGATGAATTGTACGAAAGTTATAAACCACAAGTAGCAGGACTTATAGATGGCGGTGCAGATCTGATACTGATAGAGACCTGTCAGGATCCGCTCCAGATCAAGGCTTGCTTGAATGCTTGCATTGATGTCATGAAAGAGAAAGCTATTAAGATTCCTATCCAAGTGCAAGTGACAGTAGAGACTATGGGTACTATGCTCGTCGGTTCTGATATAGCTTCGGTTCTCACCACTCTTAGTGCTTATCCTATAGATATCATTGGTATGAACTGTGCTACTGGACCTAAGGAAATGCGCGAGCATATTCGCTATCTTGCTGAGCAAGCGCCTTTTATGGTGAGTTGTTTACCGAACGCTGGTATACCAGAGAACGTCGGTGGACATGCACACTTCCCTTTAGGTCCCGATGAGTTCTCTGATCAACTCAGTAGCTTTGTTAAAGACTATGGTGTGAATATAGTAGGAGGTTGTTGTGGCACGACTTATGAGCATATTCATAAATTAGCAACTAAGGTTGCAAGTCTATCTACGAGACCTAAGCCCAAGCCTGAAGGCGTCACAGATGATAACCCCATCGAATCCGTCTCCTCCATCTACAACTCAGTGCCAATGCTGATGGAACCGCGTCCGCTTATAGTAGGTGAGCGTACTAATGCTAACGGTTCTAAACTATTTAGGGACCTGCTAGGTGTTGGTGATTATGATGGCATAGTAGATATAGCGAAGGATCAAGTTGCTGAAGGTGCGCATGTGCTGGATGTTTGTACTGCCTATGTTGGGCGTGATGAGATGCAGGACATGATTGAGGTGATTAAGCGCATTAACACTCAGGTGAATATTCCGATCATGGTGGATAGCACTGAATATCCGGTTCTTAAAGAAGCGCTGAAATATATTTCTGGTAAGCCTATTATCAACTCAGTTAACTTAGAGGATGGCGAGGAGCGTGTCGCTCAAATAGCTGGCTTAGCTAAGCAGTTTGGTGCAGCGCTGGTGGTGCTTACTATTGATGAAGAAGGCATGGCTAAGACAGCTGAGAAGAAGCTTGCAGTAGCAAGTCGTCTCTATGAAATGCTAGTGCATAAGTATGGGCTTGATCCGCGTAATTTAATCTATGACACCCTAACTTTTACCTTAGGCTCGGGTGACGAAGAAATGCGTAATGCTGGAGTAGAGACTATTAAGTCAATCCGCATGATTAAGGAAAAATATCCAGAAGTGAAAACTATCTTGGGCTTAAGTAATATTAGCTTTGGTCTGGATGCTAAGCTCAGACCGGCTCTTAACTCGGTGTTCTTGCATGAATGTATAGAAGCCGGACTGGATATGGCTATAGCTTCAGCGAAGAAGCTTTATCCTATTGCTCAGTTAGACCCTAAGGTGAAGGATTTTTGCCTAGATTTAATTTACGATCGTAGACGTGACGACTATGATCCTTTACATGCCTTATTAGATTGTATCGCTGATATCAAGCATGACACTAGTGAGAACGCTAATCCTTATGAAGGGCTAGAAGTAGAAGAAATACTGGCGCGCAGGATTGTAGATGGTAATAAAACTAGTATAGATAAGGATCTGGATGCTGCTATGGCTAAGGGTCATAAGCCTCTAGATATCATTAATGTCTTTCTCATGAATGGTATGAAGGTAGTGGGAGATAGATTCCGTTCTGGTGAAATGCAATTACCATTTGTATTGCAGTCTGCTACTTGCATGAAGACAGCAGTGGCATACTTAGAACCTTTTATGAGTAATAACTTCATCGAGAAGCTCCCAGATGCTAGGCATGCGAGTTCCGAGGACACGGAGTTGACTAAAACGTCAATGAGTAGTCCGAGGAACGAGCATAACAACGCAGATGGGACTTCTCGAAGAAGTTATAAAGGTTCTATAGTGCTGGCTACGGTTAGAGGTGATGTACATGATATCGGTAAGAATTTAGTAGATATAATTCTTACTAATAACGGTTACAAGGTTTATAACCTTGGTATTAAGCAACCCATAGATGAAATCTTAAAAGCTCTTAAAGAGCACAAGGCTGATGTTGTGGGTATGTCGGGTCTGCTGGTTAAATCTACTTTGATCATGAAGCAGAATCTAGAAGCTATGAACGAACTTGGCATTAGTATTCCAGTGATACTTGGCGGCTCTGCTCTTACGCGTCGTTATGTAGAAGAAGACTGCGCGCAAATCTATAAGGGGACTGTGTTCTATGGCTTTGATGCGTTCACGGATTTAAGTTTAATGGAGAAGATTTGTGCTGGCGGCGATCTAGAAGCTGTGAAGAAAGAGTTTTATAAGACTAGAGCAGCAGTAAAAGATCCAGAGCAAGTGAACCCTGAGACCGATGCTCCTTATGACGCTGTAACTGATGTAAGTGCTGCGGCAGATATATTTACTTATACTGAGAATCTTTCTAATACTAGAGTACTAGACGTCTCTGAGATACCTAAGGCGCCTTTCTATGGTGATAAATTAATCGAGGATAATATTAATCTAGATGAAGTTTGGAAATACTTAAACGTTGACGCGCTTATTATCGGTCAATGGCGCATGGGTAAAGGCAAGCAGAGTGAGGCTGAATATAAGCAGCAACGAGAAAAAATTATTCTGCCCACTCTAGAACGAGTTAAAGCTGAAGCTAAGGCTGCTGGCTATATTCGTCCTAAAATAACTTATGGATATTATTCTTGTAAGGTTGATGCTGATAACCCTAATAAGCTAATCGTTGAGAGTCCTATTGGATTGCAAGAGTTCATCTTCCCACGTCAAACTACAGGTGAGCATCTCTGTCTCAGTGATTACTTTAGAGGTGACTCTAGCCTAGTTGCTTTTCAAGTAGTGACGATAGGAGATGAAGCTGCTCATTATATTCGTAACCTTTATGGTACGGGTGACTTCCAAGAGTATCTCTATCACTATGGTCTAGCGACTGAGACCACCGAAGCACTCGCAGAATATGCTCATGCTCAAATCCGCAAGGAGCTAGGAATCGCTGCTGAAGATGATAAGGATTACTATAAATTAATTCGCGGTAGTTATCACGGTCTACGTTATAGTTTTGGCTATCCTGCTTGTCCGCGTATTGAAGACCAGCAGCAAGTGTTTGAGCTACTTAAGCCAGATCGCATTGGACTAGAACTCTCAGAAGAATGGCAGATTCATCCTGAGCATTCGACTTCAGCGATTATCGTTCATCATCCTGATGCTAAGTATTTTAATGTGAAGTGATTAAGCAGCCAATGCTAGTGCTGATACATCTTTCATTCTGCTCTCACTCATTGCTTTCGACTCAGCTAAGCTGAGTCTCTCTGGTACAACCTTAACTGTGTTGATAAGGGTTCCTATGTTTTCGATAGTGATTTCTACTCTATCACCATCTTTCAAGCTAAATTTACCTTTAGGAGGAACTATGCCAGTACCAGTGAGTAATGTTACAGTCTTATCAAAAGTATTGCATTTAGTTAAATAGTTATATAATTCAGTAAATGATCTTGTGATATTTCCAACAAGAGTTTTAGGTTCAATACCCATCGCCTTAAAATCAATAGGTTGACCATCGCGAATAACTTTTAGGCGAACTTTCCAATCACGAACAGTTGCTTCATTAATATTCTCATCAGCAAGTACTACGAAAGATCCAATAGCGCAGGAACCTTTATAGATTTTAGCTTGAGGTAGGTTGAGTGGATTCGCTCCTTCTATATCTCTTGCACTCATATCATTACCTACAGTAAATCCTACTAAATGTTGCTTACAGGCTTTAGTAGGATTGGTGGAAGTCTTATCGTTTATAGGACTAAATACTAGACCAAGCTCGGCTTCCGGAACGCTTTCTCCTTTTTCGTCTGCTCGGATTCCCACGGTACCTCCATGAGGTACGACATTTCTGCCTTGAGACTTGAAAAATATTTCTGGTCTTTTAGCTTTGTATATTGCATCATAAACAGTTTCTAAAAGTTTGTTTAGAAAACCACCTTTTGAACTAGATTTGACTTCATCATTTCTTCCAAGTCTGCTTCTGTCGTAAGTTACACCTGCACCCCAAACTTCCCCATCAGGTATTGGAGATTCAAATTCTACTTGTGATATATTAAAAACTCTTGTTTCTTTTGGTCGAGATTCATTTGATGGTCCTCCGGATAGTTTTTCTTTCGCTGCTTTAGCGACTGGAGGTTTTTGATCAGTAGGATTAGCTTCCCAAATTTTTCTCAATCTGGTTACTCTGTCAGTCCAACCAAATATTTGCTCAAGACTTTCAATTTTTTGGCCTTGAGAATCAAGTCCAGTTACATCTAGAATACGTTTGTTTTTTCGATCTACTATACCAACTCGATCACGAAGCCAATCACTTCCTTTGACGTTGAACCTTGCTAAAACTATCGGATTTGCTGCTATCATTTCTTAACTCCTGATCTTATTTCGTGTGAACTTATATAGTTCAAGAGAAAATTGTAACTAATAAATATTATTTTAACAATGTGTAATAAGTATATCTAGGCTGCAGTGAATTTTTGTAAGAATGGGTCTTCACTAATAGGTTTTTTAGCTTTCCCATATATTAGTGCATCTGAGAGTTTTGCAAGCCTGTCGTTAACAGGAACTGCAGCTCTTGATAAAAGGGCAAGTTTTGCAGCTACATCAAAAGTGCTGGCTTGATCTGGTTTAGTTATTTTCAAAAATTCTGTTCTAGCTTGATGTATTAGATCTGCAACACGGCTAGTAAACTCAATGCCAGATTCTTTTGCTTTTTTAACCCACTCTTGTAATTGATGAGATAGTTTTTCAACAGTTGTATGCCCAGCATTTTTGAGACTTGTTTGAAATGCTTTGACCCTAAGGAGTTCTTCGATAGTTTTGTTACCACTAGTGTTAGTAGTTGAAGCTCCAATAGCGGCTCTTCTTCTACTGGTTAAGAGATCCCGTCTTTTTACAATCGCTTCAACAATAGAATCAATCTGGTTCCCTAAACGGAGATGAGAGTCTTTGACTGTTCTTTGAAAGGCTTGAAATATACATACCGGGTGGTGACTGTTATTCAATTTCTCTATTTCTTCATCTGCCATTCTCAATGCAACTGATAATGCAGGATTCTTCGAACGAACTAAGCCAATTTTGTTAGGGACATCCATATGGATGCTATCCCATGCCTTTAAGGGGAAATCTTTCTCGTTAGCTGTACTGATGCTCTGCAATTCCTCTCTAGTTTTCATTAGAGCGTCTTCCAAGATATCTAATAATCTAAGGTCAATGGTGCCGATATTAAATTTGTCATTTTGAACCAGTGCTTGAATTTTATGCTCTATCTCATTTAGTGTATTTCTAGCCTCTTCAGTATTAATGAAGACCACATTCTGTTGTGTTTGTGTGGCTGGAGTATCTTTTTTAAGTGCTGAAGCTAGTAGCAAGAGAGCTGATCTTTTGACGGGATCAGAAACTTGGTGAGCAATTTGATTTGCATCTAACAGTGTTCTCTCATAAGTTTTGACCTCATAGCTCCCTGTTTCTTGAGATATTGGTTTAGTAGCACGAGCAACTAATCTAGCAAGAAGTTTCAGCTCTTCTATGAGTTCATGATCAGGCCGCGATATAGCTTGTATAGTTGTTTCAGTTACTATCACTGGCTTTTCCTCAACTTCTTCTTTTTTTGGTTTAGCGTTTCTAGCTTTTATTTCTGCTTCAGTTGGAGTGATGGATTTTAATGATTCCCGTAAAGCTTTTAATCTCGATTCTAAAGTTGTTTGAAAAAACTCACCTGAGTTTTCTATTTTTGTGATTCTGTGAGTTGTTGTAATCAGCCGTTGTAAATCATTAGTAACAAAGCTCTCTAGCTGACTCCTATTGTTTACCGTGAATTGATCTCTAAGTTTAAGTCTTTCAGCTGCCGAGACTCTCAGCTCAATTTGTTCAAGTTCCTTGGTTATCAATTTTGCTGAATCCTGAAAATCAGATGCATCTAAACTATATTTCGCTAAGTCAGCTTCTAGACTTTTAAGGTAAGTACTAATTCTTTCAAGTGATCTGTCTATAACTCTGCAAAATTTTCGAGCGGGACAGTATTCACGATACTCTTTTTGATATACTCGTGGAGCAGTTTGATTAGTTGTAGTTGCAATTGCCATTACTATAAAATAAGACCCATGTATATCTTATCTTTTTAAGGACACTCTGTAAAGTAAAGATAAGTCCCATGGTGAATATGCTATATCTATATAAGATCCATAAATTTGGCTCTTATTAATTAATGATCAGACCTCTAGATAATCAGAATCCAACTGGCCCAATAGGATCCAGTCCTGCTAGTACGCCAGTATCAGCTGGGTCAGAAGTTGCTTCTTCAAACCCTCAAAGGACGAGATTGGTTCATGCGGGAGCCAGTAGTTATAAACCTAAGTTTGCCTTAAAAAAATTCCAAGCTGATTCCATAGCCTGTATAGAAAGAGGAGAGGGTGTAATGGTTACAGCTCCTACTGGATCTGGTAAAACAGTAATTGCTTATGATGCGATGATGAAAGCATTAAAAGAGAAGAGAACTTTTATTTATGCAGCTCCCTTAAAAGCTATCAACGAACAAAAACTTCGAGAGTTTCAAAAAGAAATAGCTGAGCAAATGTTTAGAGCTAAGTCAGATTGGAATTTGGATTCAAATCCTACTAGAGCAAGGGAGCAGGCAATTGACTTTGTAAAAACTAATGTTGGTTTGATTACCGGTGACAGAGTTATTCATCCAGAGGCTCCCGTGAAGATTATGACTACAGAAGTTTATAATCTTATGAGTAAAAGCAATACGCTTGATAAAAACAGAACTGTAGTTTTTGATGAGTTTCATTATTTAGGCGATCGAGGTCGTGGCAGAGTTTGGGAGGAGAGTATAATGTTTACCCCGCCTGAGGCTCAGGTTATATGCCTTTCTGCCACCATGGGTAATGCTGATAGCTTAACTCAATGGGCTAATCAAACGGTACATGGGAAGCAGGCAAAAATTAAGCTCATTCAAGCTCCAGAAGCAGAGAGGCCAGTTAAGCTTCGTTATTATATTTTCAATGAAGATGCTGGTAAACGCATTAGACTTAAACCTCTTGAAGGAGAGGGAACTTTAAGTATGAAATTACAAGTAGACCGAGGAGCTAGTTTGTTTAATCATCAATTATTAGGTTTAGTGAAGCTTCTTAAGATTAAGGATAAGTTACCAGTAGTCTTTTTTAGGTTAAACAGAAGTGAATGCGATGAGTCTGCGAAATATTTTGTTGAGCATAAACTTCAGTTGACTAATAGTAAGGATAGGGAGGATATAGCAAAGGCGATAGCAGTGGCTAAAGCAAGAAACCCTCGATTAGAAAAACTAGAAGCTAAATATTTACCACTTCTTCTTTCTGGCGTAGCTTCTCACCATGCAGAGCATTTACCCGAATATAACGCTTTAGTAGAAGAGCTTTTTGAAAAGAAATTAGTTAAAGCTGTAGTTGCGACTAGTACTTTGGCGGCAGGTGTAAATATGCCTGCTCGTACTACAGTGATCACTCAGCTTTCTAGAGGTTCTGGTGCTAGGGAGATACCTCTAAGTGTGTCAGAGGTGAGACAGATGGCAGGCAGAGCTGGCAGGGCTGGTTTGGATAAGGAAGGTAATGTGATTATTTTTGCTGATTTGAACCAAGTGGATCAGATTAAAGAACAATATATTGATGCACCACCAGAGAATATTTATAGTTCATTAAGACCAAATTATGAAATCCTGTTTAATCTAACGGCTCAAGCTCAATCTGACAAGGCTCTTGAAGCGGCTCTGGAGAAATATATTAAACGCAGTTTAGGGCACTTCCAAGCTATCGAAAAAGAAGAGGATTTGGAAAGAACTAAACGTGATTATTTGCAAATGCTTAAATTATTGAAGGAGCTTCACTATATTAGTGACAAAAATCAAATCACTAATAAGGGTAAAATAGCTCAGGAAATTAAATTCAATAATCCTTTATTTGTAACTGAGTTTTTGTTTGGTTTGGCAGAATATATAAGAGATAAGGGACCAGAGTTTCAATTTAGACCAGATGCATTAGCTGCTGTAGTGTCATTGTTCTCTCAGAATTATCGTTTACACTCCAAAGAGAAATTCGAAAAATTTCGCAAGAGCCTTGATTCTAAAGCTAGTGATGTTAATCCTTTATTGGATATATTTATTAAAACACGAGACTCTTTAGATGATAAACAAAGTTCAACTGGCATTTGGAGTATGAGTCCTAGCATTGATTATAATAAATTTCTTACTGTGCGTAATTGGACTAATTCATGTGTGGCAGAACCTGATAATGGTGAGATTGGGCGCTTGGCTAAGCTATGTAAGGGAGAGCCTCCTGGTGCAGTGCTTGATGCATTGAGACGGACTGCTAAATTAATAGAGTATATATCCAAGGCAAAACAAATAGCAAATTTCCCTAAACTACTAAAAGCTCCTCTAGAAACTACCAAGGCTATCTTTGATGAGAGAAAGAATGGTATCCTAAATCAAAAAATACAAGTACTATGATTCTTTCTCTATAATCATTGCCTGCAATACGTATTAATTCGTGATTTTATATATAGTTCAAGAAGTCATAATACAAGAAACACTATATTAGCCCTCAAATCTAATACACTAGTATAGGACTCACTACAAAATGAATTTAATCAACGACCTAATAGATATTCTTAAAGCCCTCTTCCAAGGAATCAAGGAAGGCTTTATGGATTTAGTGCAATGGTCTAAACCACCACGTGAAGCACCAGCGGATCACGAAGATATTAGTTGGAAGAAATATTATAAATATCCAGAGTGGAGATTCTGGGCAGTGCAAGAAGTCACAGCTCAAATAGTGGTAGTTTTGGTTTTGCTCATTCTTATTCGCGAAGGCGTTGGCGAGTTTAGATTTATACCTTCTGAGAGTATGGTCCCAACCATGAAGATTGGTGATAAATTATTTGTCGAGAAGTTTTCTAAAATATTCCGTAAGCAATACAATCGTGGCGATATTATAATTTTCTACCCGCCAGTAGAAGCCACTGATGGCAAAGATGTACTGCACTACGATCCGCTAAGTATTTTTGCAAGGCTTACGGGACTACCTTTCTTGCCGCAACCTGAGGCTTACATTAAACGAATAGTTGCTGTACCTGGTGATAAAGTTCAAGTCCGTAAGAACGAGGGTGTCTTCATCAACGGGCGTCACCTAGAGGAACCTTACCATTTCGCTAGTATGAATTTCTTGCCAGAGTATGATACTGATGAATTAGAGATCCCTGAAGGTTACTACTATGTTCTGGGTGATAATCGTAATTATAGTTTTGATAGTCATTATTGGGGACTGCTGCCAAAGAATAGAGTCATAGGCAGGGCTGCGTTCCTTATATATAGATCACTGTCGGAGAAACCTTCTGTGAAATCTGTTGTCCATGAATAAT
This sequence comes from uncultured Gammaproteobacteria bacterium, assembly GCA_964410425.1. GTDB lineage: Bacteria > Cyanobacteriota > Vampirovibrionia > LMEP-6097 > LMEP-6097 > CAYPGT01. The sequence continues at coordinate 21,482 of CAYPGT010000019.1, read as the reverse complement.
TTATTTCTACTCTTAATCCCTATAGTTGCAGCTCTGATTCTCGGTTTGGATATATGGTCTTTTCCGTTAATCAGTCCTGATGAACCGCGTTATGCTGAGACCGCTCGCGAGATGATTGAGCGTATGGATTTCATCACTCCTTATTGTGATTACCTACCACGCTTCGATAAGCCGATACTCTTCTATTGGTTTGAAATTCTATCTCTGAAGCTTTTTGGCTTCAATGAGTTAGCAGCGCGTTTACCATCGGTGCTGGCTGGAGCAGGAATGGTATGGTTGGCATTTCTATTAGGAAGTATTCAGGGATTTGGTTTGGTGGCAGCAGGGATGATGCTTACTACTCTGCAAATCTTCTTGTTCTCTAAGCTTGCCATAACTGATATGACCCTAGCGTTTTTTATTTCTGCGGCTATTGCTTTCTTCTACTTGGGCTATCGTGAGAGACAAGAAATACAACAGAAATTTGCATTGAAGGAGAAACAAAGTTCTGCTTGGTTTTCACTGTCGTTTGTAATGATGGCATTTGGCATGCTCTGTAAGGGTCCTGTAGCTGTATTGCTACCGCTCGCCGTAATCTTTATTTTCCTAGTCATCGAGAAAGATTTATTTGATTTCTTGAATGATACTTGGGTTGAGCTCGGTATTGGACTGGGGCTATTCTTGCTAATCAGTGTGCCCTGGTATCTTGCTGTGCATCTTGCTAGCTCGGGTAAGTTTACCTATGAGTTCTTTATGGGACATAATTTGTCCAGATACTTAAACGTTCTCACTAATCACTCAGGTCCGCTCTGGTACTATATTCCAGTCGTCATTGTCGGATTATTTCCTTGGTCGTTTTTCTTGGTGCAAGCAATTGTCTCTAATGATTTCTCTACCAAGTTTAATCTTCGTGCAGAGTCTGCTAAGTCAGCACACTTGATGAGCTTTTGTTCGTTGTGGGCAGCTTTGATATTTATTTTCTTCAGTATCTCTCAAACTAAATTACCAACTTACATTACGCCGATATATTTACCCTTGGTGATCATTGTTGCTAAGTGGTGGTCTGAGAAATTTAAGACACTAAGAAGTAATGGTTATAAGAATATAGATGGCTTGATAGGTTTAGCCTTGATGGTTGTTACTGTGTTTATTGGAGCAATACTCGCCTTGTTTGTATTTAAGAAAAACTTATTAGAGATTAATTCGTCTGTAGTACTAGTAGCGATAGCGATAATCTCTTTTGTGTTGATTGCTGCAGCCTTGGTCGCTATGACAGCGATGCTTCACGGAGCTAGAGTGGCTTTCGCGATTATTAGTGGAGTCAGTTTGCTTTGCTATCTGGTGAGCACTCATTATATTCTTCGGCCTTTTGCTGTTTACCGTGATGCTGGAGCTAAAGCTTTCTCTCTGACTCTGAAGCCGGAGGATAAATTAGCTTGCTATCAAACTCACGGCACGGTCTTTAGTTTCTATGCGCAGAGACCTGTCCCTGAGTTAAATAACGAAGAATTGCTTAAGTACTTAACTAATAAACCTGAATATAGTATTAAGTATTTTGTAGCTAAAACCAGGCATTTGCAGAAATTCGATAAGTACTTAATTAATAATTTGCAAGTTAACGGTGATAATGCTGTCTACGAGACGATTCGCAAGAATAAGATTTATAGCTATGGCAAGCAGAGTTCTTCGCAAGAAATTGTTAAGTAATAATACCTAGTGATATTTGTGAGAAATTTATGCTAGGATTATCTTTTAATGTCAGATAATTTCAAGGTTTCAATAGGGTCTAATTCGCATATGTCGTTAGCTAAGGACGATATTACTAAGCTTGGACAAGCTTTAGCTGAACTAACACAAAGCTCATCGGTGACTGCTTGCGAATCTCGTGATATCGCTTGCGATTTAGCAAGGAGAGCTTTGTCTGTTTATGATGACAAGGAATTTAGAGTCAAGACAGGGTCTCATCTTAGTCCCGATATTAACATTGTCAGTAATGGTATACATATTGGTGATCAAGATACTTTACTTAACTATGCAACTAATTTACTGCAATCTATAGCCAGTGGTGTTGGAGGAGCAAGTGATGCTTTGACTTGGTTCCTTGATGGTTTAATACAGCCTGGCATGGCTGATAATGCTTCACAACTCCGTTCAGAGACTAAGGAACAAATAGAGGCAATTTTGGATAGACACAGAAGCCACGAATACGATCAACATATTGTAATTGGTTTCCCTAATGATCTAGGGAAGGAAGCTGGGGCTAAGCTTGAAGTCTCTAAGATACTGGCTTTGACTAGTTCTGCGACTAATATAAGAAATGATGCTCAAGCTGGACTTGTTGATTTTGAGATTGGCAGAGCTGCTAGTTTAGGTGGAGAATATAAATTAGTACTTGGTGATGTTGAAGAGCGTAAGCCAGGTTACTGGTCTCTATCAACGAGGTCATGTTTTGATAGCAGTCCGCTTAGAGCTTTTATTGTGAAGGACTCTGAGCCAGGGCGTATGCTGAAAGCGATATACGATCAAGTTGTGTCGAAGCAAACTGATGTTTAACTAATTATATTTTCTCAGAATCAGTTTAGGCTTACGCACTTTATTGTCGGTGAATAAATAAGCGTTGAGAATTTTTTCTTTTGCTTCTTCAAGATCCTTTTCATTGGAGCCTTGTATAGTGAATAATAAATCACCTGGTTTAACTTTTTGGGAGATCTTAGCCTTAAACCAAACACCCGCAGTATTGTCGATAGCGTAAGTGCCGCCAGCGATTGGTTTGTAAGCCAGTTCATGTATAGCATGACCTACACTTAGTGCATTGAGTTCTTTCACGTAGCCATCCTTCTCAGCTCTACATTCAAGCTTAAACTTAGGCTCATTGGCTTCTCTAACTTTACTTAGATCACCACCCTGAGCTTCTACCCATTCCTGCATCTTCACGTATGCCTTACCAGAACGAATAGCATCTTCTACTTCAATGGTACTAGCAATACTGCCAGCAAACTCCATCACTAAATCATAAAGATCATTTTTAACCTTACCTTCAAGTAAGTCTAGAGCTTCTATAAGCTCAGGACCATTACCTACAGCGGCTCCTAGAGGTTGATCCATGTTACTGATAATCGCTCTAGTGTTGAGATTAAGTTTCTTGCCAATCTTTACCATTTGCTTGGCTAATTGCTTAGCGTACTTGAGATCTTTCATGAAAGCACCAGTACCGACTTTCACGTCTAAGAGAATGATATCGGCTCCACCGGCTATCTTCTTAGACATAACGCTAGAAGCTATTAGGGGAATGGATTCTACAGTAGCAGTTCTGTCTCTGAGTGAATATAGTCTCTTGTCTGCTGGCGCAAACTCCATAGTCTGTCCGGCAAGCGCAATGCCTACATCCTTAATCTGCTTCTCAAACTGTTTCATTGAGATGTCAGTCTTGAATCCTGGGATAGCTTCAAGCTTATCGATAGTACCACCAGTGTGTCCAAGCGATCTACCTGAGAACTTAGAAACCTTGAAACCAATAGAAGCCAGTATAGGAGCCAGAACCAAGGTAACCTTATCACCCACGCCACCAGTACTATGCTTATCTACAAAACCCCTGCTATTCGGCACATGCAAACTCGCACACTCATGTCCATCGTCGTGATCGTGGTCATGGTGGTGGACAGGTGCTTCGCGTTTTAGTGTGAGTACATGACCACTAAACGCCATGGCACGTGTAAGCTCTGTAGTCTCTTCATCGTTAAGACCATTGAGGCAGACTGCCATCAACCAGGCTGATAACTGATAATCAGGAATCTTATCAAGGTTATTAATAAGCCAAAATATATCTTCAGTACTATGTGCCTGTCCTTGGCGCTTAGCATCTATCAGTCGTATCACTTCAGGGCTGGCGATCTTCTCTTCTAATACTTTAGTTTTGGCTTTGGTTAATGTCATTGATAATAATTAAGCACTAAGAGCAGCAGCTCCACCGACGATCTCAGAGATCTCTTGAGTGATGCTTGCTTGGCGGGCTTTATTGTATGCAAGGGTAAGTTTCTTGATTACGTCTCTAGCATTGTTAGTTGCGTTGCTCATCGCTGTCATCCTTGCTGCCAGTTCACTTGTCGTAGATTCTTGCAGACTTTGATAAACCCTATTCTCTATGTACATAGGAGTGAGAGTTTCTATTAAAATTTCAACATTAGGATCATAGATAACGTAAGGCTCCGCCTTAGAGCCATTCACTGATGTAGTTTGAACAGGTAAGAAATCTAAGACTTCTACTTCACTGTTAACTAGAGAAACAAACTTAGTAGTAATGAGCTCTACCTTATCTACTGTGCCTTGTAGATATAACTCTATAGCTTTATTCGCTATCAAGTTTGCTTCAGCACTGGTTGGTAGAGAACTTAAATTAGCAAACGATTCTACTAACTCAACACCCTGGCTCTTGTAGATAGACTTACTGAAAGCCGCTCTGGCTTTGCGTCCAACGGTAATAAGCTTAACTGTTTTACCTGCTTCTTTTAGAGCACTGATTTTTTTGATAGTAGTTTTGATGATATTAGCGTTATAAGCACCACAGAGACCACGGTCTGAACTGACTACTAATAGTAGTACAGTGTTAATCTCAGCCTTAGCTCTTAACATAGGATAGTTTTCTAGATCACCAGCATCTAAGGACGCCATTAGCTTATTGAATAGCTCAGAGATCTTCTCTGAATAGGGTCTAGTGGCGAGCAGTTTCTTCTGCATCTTATTTACCTTGGCGGCAGCTACTAGCTTCATTGCCGAGGTGATCTTCATGGTCTTTTTAGTAGAACCAATCTTAACTCTGATTTCTTTTTGGTTTGCCATCGATATTTAAGTATAGCAGTGAGAAAATTAAGGGAAAAT
>CAYPGT010000019.1:0-16528 GCA_964410425.1 uncultured Gammaproteobacteria bacterium | reverse complement strand
CTTTTTGGTTTGCCATCGATATTTAAGTATAGCAGTGAGAAAATTAAGGGAAAATAAAGGGATTTTGCTAATCATTTGCTATAATTATAGGGATATTATGTCGATTGGAAATTCTGCTGCAGCTAGATTTACTCCTTTTTTGTTGAGTATGGCTCCCTTGCTTGGTGGTTGCCAGCAACAAGCTATTAATTCGAGCCCAGAACCTGACCCAGAATTAGCATTCGCTAGACCCAGGGTCGTAATAGAACTGAGCAGAGATATTGTGCCGAGTCTGGCAACGCTAGTAGGGTCAGATGATAAATTGAATCAAATACTACACGACCTTCAGCAGATTCCCTTAGACGATTATGCTACTCTCAAGGGTCGTTTAGTTAAGGCAACGCAGGGTAACAGGATAACTAATGCCGCAGATATTCATAGAATATTTCAAGATCTGCGCGTTAACAACACTGGAGAGCTTGATGAGTCTATTCTAAAAGAGTTGGTGCATTTCTTAAAGCAAGCACAAGCAAGGTCCCTTATAGAGAGGCTTTATCATGATCTAGATCCGAAAGAACGCGAACACTTGAAAACTGCTACTGAAGAATACCTTAAAACTAATGATGGTAAAAAATTAACTGAGCTTCTTGATAAGTTTGGAGTTAAGGTTGAAACTCCTCTTTATAGTACTTTGTCAAATAATTTAGTGATTCTTTTACTCTTGATAACGACTCTAGGAGGCATCGGAGCTTACTGGAAACGCGAAGATATACTAGCGCAAATGAAACCTAGAAACGGTGCTGCTGATCTTAAAGCAATTCACAAAAAAGCTCCTAAAGCTTAGCTATATCTAATAACCGAGGTACTTAATCGCCTTCTTCACTCTATAGTCACTATTCTCTAAGGCTCTCAGAGCCTCATATTCTGAACAATTAGTTAAGTGCTTAACTAATCCTATGGCTCTCTTCTTTAGCTTAGCGTTAGTGGCCTGCACATCCACCATAAGATTACCCATAACTTTTCCTAGCTTCACCATTAGACCTGTGGAAAGAATATTGAGAGTAACTTTTTGTGCTGTACCAGCTTTAAGGCGAGTGCTGCCAGCGAGTATCTCAGCACCGGTGTCTAAGAATATTTTTGCATCACAGTGATTAAACGTGATGGCGTTAGCGTTATTAGCGATAGCGATGGTCTTGGCTCCAATCTTCTGCGCTGCTTGCAGTGCTGCTATGACATAAGCTGCTCCACCACTTGCACTGATACCAACTAATACATCGTTCTTAGTTAAACTTTTTTCGATTATTTCTTTGCCAGCTTCAGCATTGTCTTCAGCACCTTCTGCAGGATGCCTTATAGCTCTATCACCACCAGCGATGATTCCTTGCACCATGTCAGGATGAGACGAGAAGGTTGGCAGACACTCAGAAGCGTCTAATACCCCCAAACGTCCACTAGTACCAGCTCCGATGTAAAACAATCTTGGACCTTTATATGGCTCTGGCTTAGTTGGATCATAGGGTTCTAGCTGGTCTTGAATAGTCTTGAATTGCTCGTAGATGAGATCGAGAGCTTGAGAGATTTGTAGTTTAGCCTTATCCAGTGCTTTCCATACGGCTTGATCTTCTTCTAAGTAAGTACTTACAAACTCTTGAGTAGAAAGTTTATCAAGGTTAAGTGTGTTGGGGTTTGAGTCCTCAGTGCTGGGCATAGTTTCAATTATATAGTAATTCATGTCTTTAATTTTGCAGAGAAGGTTTCGTTTATCAGCTTTATAGAATCTTTGGTTATCCCGATGTCTTTTGCAATATCTTTCCATCCTGATATAACTTCTTTAGTAGCTCCTATGATCTCTTGATAGTTTCTTATGGAAAATTTCTTGGCAAGTTGAGTCAATTCTTTTATGCCTGGATTTTTACCTTCCCCGCAAATCATCATGCTATGTTCACCACCTGGACCGTGAGAATAGGTTAAGTCATAAGCTGGAGCTGCTTTCCAAGTACCTTGATCGTCCATTAAGAATGAAAAGTTTTTACTATGATCATCTCGATTATGAGCCAATACATTAAATACCGCAATTCTATAAAGTTTACTGACTTCGTTTGAGTTTTTAGTGAGTAGTAAAGCAGCTTTCAAGAGGTTTTCATAATCTAAGCTTGGGTATCTATGATCAGCATGTAATAATCCAGAAACTGTATGCATATGTAATCTTCTATCTCCATCTCTGTCAAAACGTTTAGTACCAAAGTAAAACATCTCAGATTTTTTATTGCTGAACAAATGCGTTTCAGCCATTTCAATTCCGGCTTTTTGAGCCATGATGCTATAGGCATATTCAATCAGACCAAGATCAGTCCAATCTTGTTTGGCTGAAAATTTTATAAGCCAGTGTTCATAAGTATTTGCGGCTGTTTGTGGTTCTAGTGAATGTGAGATTTGTTTTCTATCTTTGCTGACCAGTACAGTTACCTTGGGTCTGGCTCCTCCCAAAGAGCTGCCAAACAAGAATAGTTCATCAATTGATTCGCTCTTGCTATCTTTTAAGATTTCAACAGAACTTTTGTATAAGTTGTCTAAATCTAATTTTGAGGATTTGTAATCAGAAAGTAATTGTTCTGGTTCGTAACACAATGCTCCCATAGCATGATTTCCTACTATAGAGAGTCGATCTAATGCAGAAAGATTTCCTGGGTCAACGCCGGAATTCCTTAATTTGCGATCGACTAGTAGTTGTCCCCATGTATCAGGAAGGCTGTCGTTGAAGACGCCGTATAATCCATTGAATATAGGTTCTTTAGAGTGTGTGGGATTAAGAGTTAGAGGGAGTTTGAATGGCGATATTGCTAAATTTTCTTCAAGAAATTCTTTGTCGTATTCAAACCAAATTTGTTGATCTTTGATAGCAAGTCTACCTAGAAATAATTTTTTATCTTTTGAGAATTCTAAATATACTTTTAGAAGTTTAATGGTATTAAATTTCATTTAACCCTACCTCTGAGTTTTGTTTTAGGTTCTGCAATTATTTGATCGAGACTTGTGATCGGTTTAGAATTTTCATTAAAAAGATTTTCAAATTCACTTAGTGAATTAAGTACAAGAGCAATTTTTAACAATGATTCAAGGGATATTTGACCAATCCTCTCAAATCTTTTCACGCTACCCAGACTTACTCCAGATCGGGATGCTAATCCCTCTTGAGTAAGATTTTGGTTTAACCTACTTTGCTTGGCCTTAAGAGCTATTTGTTCTGAAAGTTCTTGTGGAGTGTATAAATTAAAAGACAATATATAATCCTTTAATATCAATTATACCACTTAATAGCTAAAATATTAACCTTTATTTACTAAAATGCAACTCGCCCAGTGTTCACTAGTCTTAGCTTCTAGAGCAGGTTTAACATGACTACACTCTGCTATTGCCACTGGACATCTAGTGTGGAACGGGCAACCAGAAGGTATATCAGTAGGTTTAGGGATGTCACCTTCAAGCAAGATTTTTTTTCGATCTCTTGCTCTGGGATCTGCTACCGGAGCGGAACTTAAAAGAGCCTTGGTGTAAGGATGTAGAGGGTTAGCGAATAATTCTTCCTTGTCGGCTAATTCTACTATCTCGCCTAAATACATCACTGCAACTCTATCTGCTAAATATTTCACTACGCCAAGGTTATGGGCGATGAAGAGGAAGCTTATGCCTAGCTCTGTTTGTAGGCGTTTAAGCAAGCGGAGTACCTTCCACTGTATCGATACATCGAGGGCGCTGACCGCTTCGTCTGCAATTATGAATTTGGGGTTGAGAGCTAAGGCTCTAGCAATGCAAGCTCGTTGATTCTGTCCGCCAGAGCATTGGTGAGGATATTTATGAAGGATAGTTTCGTCTAACTCTACTAACTTAAGTAATTCATATACTCGTTCTTTGATCTGCTCTTCGTTGCCGCGCTTATGGACTCTCAGTGGTTCAGCGATACTGTCATAAATCTTATAGCGTGGATCCAGACTGGAGAAAGGGTTCTGGAATATCATCTGCATGTCCTGACGTTTAGCTCTTAGGGCTTGCCCGTTGAGCTTCAGAATATCCTCTCCCATGAATATCACTTCACCATGATCTGCTTCTAGTAGTTTGAGGATTAATCTTGCAGTAGTGGATTTGCCGCAACCTGACTCTCCAACTATGGTTAAACATTCTCCAGGATAGATATTTAGGCTTATATTTGTTACAGCTTTGAGAGTTTTGCTGGGCTTACCGAAGAAATTTTTTTCTAGAGCAAACTCCCTGCTTAAGTTTTTGATTTGAACTAGTGGGGCTTCTTTATTCATATTTCCTGGATCCTGACGTCGCTTCGCTCCTCAGGATGACGATTTTTATTATCGAATGAAATCTACGATTTCATTCAGAACATCTTCTTGTCCAATCGCCATAACGTGTATACCTTTTAGTGGTGTGCTTTTTACGTGACTAACCAATTCTTTAGCGAGTATTAGACCTTGTTTTTGCTGAGCAGATTTAGCTTCTTCAGATTTAGGATCTTGCTCTCCAAGAGCTTTCCCCATAAGGTTGAGATGAGCTTCTGGCACAGTCACTCCAAAAATATTCTTGTTCATGAAATTAGCTTGGGCAAGGGTCTTCAGAGGAGTGATTCCTAAGATGGTTTTAGCAGCAAGTTCTTCTCCAATAGATTCAACAAACTTGTCAATTTGTTGTTTCTCAAAACAAATTTGCGTTTGGAAGAATTCTACGCCCATATCCATGCGCTTCAGCATAGTATCCTTCTGTGCTGCAAGATTCGGTACTCCTGGATGCGCAGCAGCAGCCATACAGAAATCAGGCACACCTTCTTTCAGTGGGTTGTTGTCTAGGTCCTTCCCAGATTTGAGCGCGCTAATAGCTTGAATGAGATCTTCGGTGTTCATGTCAAAACATTTTTCTTCTTTAATCGGTTCTAGTGGGGCATCACCACGCAAGACTAGAATATTAGAGAGTCCTAGGGCAGCGGCGCCGAGTAGATCCGACTGCAAGGCTAAACGATTGCGGTCTCTACAGGTCATCTGCCAGATAGCACTTACTCCTGCCTCTCTCTGTATTAAATAGCTTAAGACTAATGAACACATCTTCATCGCCGCACCAGAGTTGTCGGTGATATTAATAGCAGATACTAATTTGCTAATCTTCTTAGCGTTGGCTATAGCCTGCTCGGGGTGAGAGCCTTTAGGGGGATTGATTTCCGCAGTGATGATAAATTTCTTGCTTTGCAGGTCTGCTCTAAGAGACATTATGAGAGTTTATAGTAACATTGATCCGCACTGAACTAGCCATACGGGGGTGCAAGATAATATTGGGTGAGAATATGTACTTAAAGCCTTAATTTTTTCATATAGATATTTATGGATATTTTGTCGTTTAATCCTATAGAATAGTGCTTATGGGTTTTTTTAGTAGATTTTCGAAAAATATTGGAATAGATTTAGGAACGGCTAACACACTGGTTTGCACTGAGCAAGGGATTATCCTGAGAGAGCCAAGTGTTGTAGCTGTAAGCAGAGATAGCGGTGAAGTACTTGCTGTTGGTGAAGAAGCGAGAGCCATGCTTGGCCGTACACCGAATCATATAATTGCTACCAGACCTTTAAGAGATGGAGTGATCGCGGACTTCCGTCACGCAGAGATGATGCTTAGATATTTCTTGGAGAAGGCTACTGGTAAGGGAGCTTTCAGACCACTTAGTAAACCAAGAATTGCTATTGGTATTCCAAGTGGCATCACAGAAGTAGAGAGAAGAGCCGTGCGTGAAGCTGCAGAGAACGCAGGAGCAGGTCAAGTATTTTTAATTGAAGAGCCGATGGCAGCAGCGATTGGAGCGGGACTTGCGGTAGCAGATCCTATCGGTAGTATGATCGTGGACATTGGTGGTGGTACTACTGAAGTTGCGGTGATATCACTTTCTGGAATTGTTATTTCTGAAAGTATCAGGATTGCTGGTGATGAGTTGAACGAATCCATCGTCACTTACATGAAGAAGGTCTATAACCTCTCTATCGGAGAGACTACTGCTGAGAACGTTAAGATCAAGTTGGGATCAGCGTTTAAGATTAGTGATGCTTCCGATGCTGATCAATTAGAAGTAAGAGGATTGAATTTACTCAACGGTCTTCCTAGAACGGTTCTTATTAGCAGACCAGAAGTTAGAGAAGCCATGTCAGAACCTTTAGCGTCTATTGTTGAATCAGTTAAGCGTACTCTAGAAAGAGTACCTCCTGAATTAGCTGCAGATGTCTATGATAGAGGTATCGTACTTGCTGGTGGTGGCGCTTTATTACAAGGTTTAGATGAGATGATCAGTCACGAGACTGAAGTACCAGTGCACGTTGCAGAAGATCCTCTATCATGCGTGGTACTTGGAGCAGGTAGAGTTCTAATCGACAAATCACTCAGAAGAGTATTAGAGATTGCAGGTGAACCTACGTTTGTTTAATGGACGATTTTTCCAACTCCAATAAAAACTTATACAAGTCTACAGTCGGACTCAGATCATTGATAGTCCCCATCTTACTCTCACTAGCTCTGATTTGGGTTTTTAATAGACCCTTGAGTGCGGTGAGTTTATTTGGTTATAGAATCACAGGAGCTTTTATTCATAGTAGTTATGAGAGTATCAAGCAAGCTCAGCATGAGGCTGCTGATTTACTTTCAGCTCAACGCAAGGCTAATAAACTTGAGTTTGCTAATAAATTACTTACTATCGAGAACACTGAACTTAAATCACAAATCGACAAGATACCTTATTATGAAAACGCTTTGAACTTCAAGAATACTTTTAATTACAAGACGATTTTTGCACGTATATTAGGTCGCAGTCCTGATGCATGGCATAAGCAGATCATTATTGATAAGGGTTCTAAGGATGGAGTCGTTGTTGGACGCGGAGTCATAACTGAGAAGGGTATTGTTGGACAAGTCACTAAGGTAAGCTATGGTAGCGCCATTGTGCAGCTTGTGTTTAACCCTGAATGGCGCATGGGAGTTAAGATAGCGAGGCTTAATCAATACGGAGTGCTTAATGGTAACTATCCTGGATTAGCGTTTTTGCAGTTTATTACTGTAGATTCAGAGGTCGCTGTGGGAGATGAGATCGTTACATCCGGCATCTGCATTGACGTTGATAATTGTCCTTATCCTGAGAACTTCCCGGTAGGTAAGGTTGTCGATGTCAGACACGACCCGAATGTGGTAGACTTAGTCGTCAAGGTCAAATTCTATGAGGATTTGGGCAATATTAGAGAGATATTCGTACTGAGTCCCAAAGCCAAAACCGATATAAAAGCCAATGCAGAAACCTAATCTTAAATCAATAATGCTCGAAAGACCTAAGTCTGCTAAGAAAGCGACTACTGATAAGGATGCTGTTGCTCTCAAGCAATTAGTGTTCACTGTCGCTAATCTGGCTGAAGACAAGAAAGCTCTCGATACTGAGATACTTGACATCACTAAGGTTGCAGATATCGCGGACTATATTATTATCACTTCAGCATCTAACCCTGCTCAGCTTAAAGCTATTTCTCGTCACATAGAAGAAACTTTGTCAGAGAGAGGTATGGAGCCGAATCATAAAGAAGGTAAGTATGGTGATAAGTGGTTTCTATTAGACTACCTGGATTTCGTAGTTCATATCATAGATGAATCAGCAAGAGAGTTTTATAACCTTGAAGAGCTTTGGCACGAAGCTATGTTTATTCCACGTGACGAGTGGGCTTAATGCTCAAGAAATATTTTTATTTCTTTGTTCTTATATAATTCAACACTATTCTTCGTACCATTCTTCATCTTTTGTCCCCCAGTAACAAGCAAGTAAAGGTGCCGCAAAAAATGTTGCTGCACCAATTAATAAAAACACGATTTTTAAATCAATCATAAAAATCTCCTGATTGAAATTTTAGCAGGTGAAAAAAGTACATAAGTGTATATACGGCGAGATGAGTGGGCTTAGGGTTTATGGCAAGGTATACCAAGTGGCACGAGCTTTACCGTGTTTATTAATTTGCTTGGCTTTTACCATATCAGCTAAATATCTTTTGATATTGTTACGACTTGCATCTAATAGATTAGCTAGTTGGCTGATGTTTAATTTACCGTGCTGTTCTAGCAAACAAATTATTTGCGCTTCTATTGGCTTGAGATGCAATTCTAATATGCTTTCCTTACTAATTTTACTTTCTAGTTTTTGTTTTTGTTTTCTGAGAGATCTGAAAAAAAACAATAACCAAGGTTGATAATCAGGACTATCAGTTGAGAATGATTGTTGAGTACGTCTTAAGGCTAAATAGTAAGTATCTTTGCTAGCTTCAATAATGTTTTCTAGCGAGCTATATGATACATAACTAAAGTTTGATCGAAGCAATAATAATGTTGTTAATAGTCGAGACAATCTACCGTTACCATCTTGAAATGGATGTATCGCTAAAAAAGCCACGATGAATACGGCTATAACCAATAATGGGTGCATCGATTTATCATCAAAATTCATACGTGCCCAATAAACAAGTTCCTGCATTTTATAAGGAGTCTCAAATGGGGTCACTGTCTGAAAAACAACACCTAAACTTTTACCTGCATGATCGTAAGCTTCAACATGATTAGGGAATTTTTTATACTCACCACGATGTCTATCATCTTTATCTGAATACTTCAATAACATTCCATGCAATTGCTTTATAAGATTTTCGCTAAGAGGCATATTAATGTAATTTTCGAAAATCTCTTGTGCTAAGTATGCATATCCAGCAACCTCTTGCTCATCTCTTGATTTAAAAGATTTTTGTTTAAGTCTTGTAAAAATTTCTTCTACTTCTTTATCAGAAAGTTTTGAACCTTCAATACGAGTCGAAGAGCCAGTACTTTCTACTGTGGCAGATTTACGTAAATCACTTAATCGCTCTGGAGCAAGACTATTCAAAGCTCTCCAATTACCCTTATAGTCTTCTAGCTCAGCAATAATACTTAATATCTCGTTATTGAGACCAAGTTGATTCAAATCTAACGAATTTAATTTGAAATCCATAAATTAACCTTACTGATACCAATTATACCCAATTCATACCCAATTCAACCTAGTAATATCCAAAAAAATTAAAATAGCCATATTTTCAGCCAATTTCAGCCAAAAATTATAAACAGGCCTAATTACATATAAATGTATATAATCAAATAACCCTTAATTAGTTAAGTCCTTAACTAATTTTTTACAATGTCGCCCCAACAGCTGCTAGTACGTTCTAAGTTGTTTAAGATTTGGAACTTGCTGGTATTGCTCTAATACTGACATTACCTACTGAATCTGACAGCAAATCAGGTAGGGAAAACATCTCATCTTGAATTTCAGGTCTTATAACGTTTTCACCGTTGTCATCAGAATACTTAACATCTCTTATTATTAAGTGACCATTTGACCACTCTGCTACAACAGCAAAAGATCTATTTAGTTGCTTTTTTGTTTGATCATCATTACTATCGGTTTTAGAAACAGTTGCAACTGATTGAGTATACTTTATATCAAATTTTTGACCGTTAACTCTTAATTGATCAGGAATATAATTTTCAAATGAGCGAAAAATCAAATCGCTGTCGTCAGGTAAATCAACTTTATTACCACTCGATAACATTTTACGAGCCATTGAAGCTACTTCTAAGCGATTAGACTGCCCATTTACAGCTGAGTGAAAGAATTTGAAGCTGATTCCAAAAACTAGAGGCATAGTAGCTACAAGAGAGTATAGTCTGAGTGCGGCTGGATTGCTAAGTAGCGGTTTATTACCGTTAAGGTCTATCGCATCTAAATCCGATTTAGCGTTTTCTATTGCTACTCGTGTTACTTCATATTTTTTATCTAAGAAGGTATCACTATTCTTGCTCCAAAAAGAACTAACCCAAGATCCCACATAAGGTGACGTAGCTGCCGTAATTCCTGCACAGAAAGGAATTAATTTATCTTTGATCATGTTTCGTCTTTGGATTCTAGATCCATCTAATGCCTGCTGAATCTCAGCATCAGTATCTCTAGAAGTCACCCCATCGTGGGGTTGATTATAAATCGTTGAACTGACAACTTCAGTTGTTCCTGCAACTGTCAGAAAACCATCTAGAACATCTACGTAAACTTCTTGCTCTTCTCTTGCTCTTAACTCTTGTTCGATTTTTGTAATAACTGCTTGAAGTTTATCGCGATCTTTGGTGGACAATCTAGAATCGTCATTAGCAACAAGCGATAATTCTTTGAGGCAGTGCCTCGTTTGTTCAGCTCGATTCTTGGTAGCATTAGGATGTGTGCATCCTCCTGCAACTGCTCCTGTGGCTAGACTCGGCAGATAAGTTAGAAAACTTCTTCTTGGTAGTGGAACTTGAGTCGGATTTGATAAGGCGTTGCTCATAATTCTAATAATATAACATACTGCGATATCTCAATACAATTCGTATATTTACATTGGTTATTAAGAGACTGTTCTTTATTATTGAGTTTATAAATTCGCCCCAGCAGCTGCTAGGTGATTAATAGTAGCTATGCCGATATAAGTTAGAACCGCAAAGACCGCCACTCCAATCCAAGTGACAGCTTCTTGAGAACGCTTACCGATAGTGATACCCCAAGTGATGCAGAAGCCCCAGAGTCCGTTGGCGAAGTGATAGTTAATGCTCACTAAAGAAATTACATAGAACCAATAAACACTAAACGGATTAATATAAGGGATCGCAGGTAAGCCTGGTATAGACTGGGTTCCAGCAAGAGTCTTAGCGATGTAATTATAATCTAGATCATGCACAGTCTTAAACTGCATGATGTGGTAGTAGATATAGACCATGGCAAACATACCAGTTGCTCTCTGCAGTATGTATCTAAAATTCTCTAATCCCTTGTACTTCATGTGATTAGGACGCGCAGTAGTACAGATCAAGATACCGTATAAAGCATGAAACCCAATAGGGATGAACAATACAAACCACTCTATATACTCTACGAAAGGTAGGCTACGTAAGAAATTAATGATCGTATTGTAGTTCTCAGGACTGAAGATCGCCGTGCTATTAGCAAAGAGGTGAAACATTAAGAAACCACCAATAGGCACAATGCCACTTAGCGAATGTAATCTTCTCAGGTAGAAATTGTCTTGTAAGTTTTTAAAGTCCATTGCTGCCATTGTAACCGTATACATTAGGCAGTGCAACCATTTGAACCCCAGAAGAAGTATTGACATATAGCATTGATTCTTGGTATTATTTTGGTAATGTCCCTCAGCTTAAATAATATTCCTGCGGTTTATAGCTCAATACAGAGTCGGTTCAGGCAAGTGCAGAATTGGGAAGAAGCGAAAGCTCCATTGAAGGCTATTGCCGGAGAAATTAATCTCATTAACAAAGAGTTGCTTCAATATCTTGATAAGGCAGTATTTATACCGAGAGCAGGTGGGTTAATTCGATCATTAGAGAATAGTCATCGGAGACAAACTCAAGACTTCCCTCAGCCCTTAAAAGATATGAACATATCTTGGATTCAGGTTATAGAATCCAAAGCAAGACCCATCGAAACTATTCAACCAGGATCAGAACCAGGATCTGAGTTTATTGTGAAAATACAAAGTGCTATTGATCAATCCTTGCTTACTTATAGTTTTAGAGCAGATCAGTTTACGGATGATATTAAGCTTGATAACTTACTGCACCTTGATGCTCAGGAGGGGGAAGGTAGAGCTAATTGTATCCATTACTCTTCAGTATCTAATACTCAGGATTGGAACGATCCTAAGTTGGCGACTCCTGATGAAGTCACGTATCAGGCGCCTTATATTAGTTTTATTACAAATCAAGCAGCTAGAATACCTGAGCATGCACCGAGTGCAAATCAACAAGGCTTTGCTCCCGTAACTGAGTCACGAATATATTGGAGATCATTAAGTGAGGCACAGGGTTGGAATAAAGTTATATCAGCTTAGCCAACTCTTCTTAGTGCTAGACCACCTATAGAGTATCTTGAAAGCTCGTCAAAGACTATCATAGCGTCTGCATGATTCTCGTAGCTTGGTCCGATTTGTACTGTGAAATATTTAGCATCGTGAAGTATCTCTAGTGGGACTCCGAGTTTCTCTGAAAGTTTATCCTTGAAGCTCTCTGCTTCAGCAAGAGTCTTAAAGCTACCACTGGTGATGACCATGCCACCAGTCTTCTTAAAGATACCTGTGCTGCTTTCATCAAGCTTAATATTAGACTGGCTTTCAGGTTGGATTCCTGAGTTCACTTGTGCTGGTCTGAATACAAACACCAGCGCGTAAATTATTGCAACTGCAACTAAGGCATAAAAAATCACTCGTAGGTTTTTGAGCTTGAATTTTTTAGCCTTTCTTTTGAGAAATTTCTCTTGAGAAAGTTTTTGAGCAACAACCTTCAATTCATCTATAGGTTTTTTCTTGGGTTGAGTATTAATAAGACTGCCAACATAAACCGGCTTAACTCCAAGCCTTTGAGAGCTACGGTTTATTATCATATTAGCGATCTTTATTTGGTTTAATTCTTCAACGGTATTCATTATCTTCGTTCTTTAAGTGTATCACACGTATATATTTCTGTCTCTGAGTTATGATTATTAATGTGAGATTTATATCCTTATTATTACTTGTTGTTTTAATGATGCCGCAGCAGTTAAATGCTGTCTCTAATAAGTGCAAGGAGGATACTGTGGCTTTGGTAGACTTGGTCTCTGACCCTAAGAAGTTTTTGGGTAAGCGAGTGGTGATAACGGGTGAGTTTAACTCGTTTTCTACTCTCCCTCTAGATTACCCTAAGGCTATGCGTTCATCGAAGGATTATATTGGTCTGGTGCTATCTAGACCAGATCACTCGGAGATACCGCTTGTTGAGCTGAAGTTAGCGGCTCCATTGAAGATGTTCAAGGATAATTCTATTAATGTGGAACATGGTAATAAAGTGATTCTTAAGGCTAAGGTCTTCACAGTGGCTCTCGGTGAGCCGTGGTTAGACGTGGACAGTATCGAAGTGGAAACAGATAATGGCTAGTACTACTATGCAGATTGATTTTTCTAAATTACTTGAAGTGAAAGGTGTGGATGGTTATATCATTCTTGATTTAGAATGTGATATCCTTGAATCACACATCCCAGAGGGCGTTGCTCTTAATCAAATTCAACAGAGTGTTAAGAATATGCTTCAGGCTCAGCGTGTACTCGGTGATTTGCGTTCTTCATTATTGCTCACGGAAAAGGGTGTAGTGCAGATAGCTTTCATGGGTAGCTTTTATCTGATAATTATCGCTGGGTATAATGCATCTGTAGACGTAACTCGCTTAGCAGCCATCGCTGATGAGCTGAGAGACACCTTAACACAGGCTTAAGTAATTTTATGTACAGTAAGAAAGGAGAACTTATGAAATTCACAAGAAATATTACAGGAATCTTCGCATTGTTGGTTTTGTTATTGACAACGTTCCCTATACAGGCTCAGCAAGTTTATCAAGGACAAGTGAGCTATGTGCCGCCAGGTACACCCGTCTCAGTGACTATGAATCAGACACTTAGTAGTGAGTTCACTAGAGTAGGAGAGACATTTATGGCTAACCTTGCTAATCCTATCTATGCAGGTAGTGCAATGATTGCTGGTCCAGGATCTCAAGTTCAAGGACAAGTGGTAGCTGTTGAACCTGCAGGACGCGGTGGTAAACCGGGTTATATGGATTTAAGATTAGTTTCAATTATTACTCCAGATGGTAGACGTATTCCGCTTTCTGCAACAGTAGATCAGACTACGTTTCAGCTTCAAGGTGATGGTGGTAGAACTAGTCACTTAATTAAGACTACTGCTATTGGTGCCGGTTCTGGTGCACTTGGTGGCTTAGTGATGAATGCTATCGGAGGCGGACAGAAGGGCAAGGGAGCTGCGATCGGTACAGGAGTGGGTGCTGGAATAGGTTTGCTTGGAGGTGCTATTCAGAGAGGCAAGGAGTTTATTCTTAGTAGTGGTTCTGTAGTGCCGTTTAAGTTGGATCAAGCGATTCAAGTTCAAGGTGCCGCTCCAGTACAACAGTATGGTTCAGAGTATGGTAACTTCCAAGCTCCTAGTGGTTATGGTTCATCACCTTACGGTGGTGGTTTCCAGGATCCTAATCCTTATGGCGGTTATCAACAACAAGCACCGAATCCTTATTTAGGGAATTAATTGATTTAGCACGGTTCATGGATTATATAACCCATATAGAGCAGAAAATAAAAGACATTGTTCTGAAATATTTTGCTGATGAGCCTGTGGAAGTTTTTTTGTTTGGTTCACGGGCTAAAGGTGATAATAAATATAATTCAGACTTTGATGTAGGGTTAAGTACGTTTAATGGTGAACCTGTAGATCCGGTGAAACTGTCTAAAGCGAATCAGGAACTTGATGACGAAGTTTTGATTAAGACAGACCTGGTAGATTTTGCAACTAAAGATGATATATTTAAGCAAATAGCTTTACAGCACAAAGTAGTATGGAAGAAAGTCTGATTAAATTCCAAAGATCACTGAAATTATTTGAGGATGCTTACATCACGTTAGAGAAAGCTCTCAGTGAACCATCTGTCAATGAATATATTAAAGATAGTATTGTAAAACGCTTCGAATATACTCTTGAAATGGCATGGAAGACCCTCAAAACTTATTTAAGTGAAGTTGATGCAATAGATGAAAGTAGCCCCAAAAAGGTTATTAGAGCAGCTTTTGAGCAGGGATATATTGGTGAGAATATTGAATTCTGGGATGAAGCCTTTGAGGCTAGAAATAAGACGGCTCATGAATATGGTGCAGATAGAGGAGAAACTGCCTATCAGTTTGCTAAGGATCATCATTTTATTTTCAAAGACTTGCTAGATGTTTTAAAAAAATCAAAGCCGCTATAAAATCAAATACCTTCTATTATTTGGGGAATTAGTTATTACTGCTAACAAATCATGCTGCGAGTAGTAATGCTTTTTGGATTGGCTTTGGAAGATTGAGACCGTTCATATCCCTCTTTACAGTGGTTATGTGTTGATAAGAGTTTGCTTTTAGAGCCAGTAATTCACGAGCTAAAAATCTAGTTAGTAGGTCTAGATTCAAGAATGTATTAGCATCAAGTTTCATGTTCTGTGCCTCAAGTAATTGATCTAATTTGTTAGAGCCAGTATTTATCTGTTTTTTGAGACTCGATATTAGTGCTACTAGTTGAGTTGTGGCAACTTTGCTGATTAGATGATTTATAAGCTTGCCTCTAAAAGCATTGTGGTCAATGTAGCTGATGCTATTAAACATTTGTGTCACTGCTACTCTTGTTTTATTCTGAGGATTGAGAGAATGAACTCCTGCTGCTTCCATTGTGGCTAAACAATTAGCCAGTTCAGTTTTAGTATGAGTTTCTAGCTGTTCTGCAATGGAAGTTCGCTCAGGGCGTTCAGTATCTTTGTAAAAAGCATGAAGTGTTTGTAAACCATCATACTTAAAGTAATCTATAGCTGCTCGATCTAGATCGAGCTCAGTTTCTTGGGGTAATATGGCAGCTTCATAAGAGCTTTCTAAATGTTTACCAATATCAGTTTGATTTAAGTCAGCAAGTTTTTTAGCTGGCATACGATTATCAGTACAAAAATTAGCTTCTAAAACTATAAACCTTGATCGTGCAATAATGTCACGCTCTAGTTTTGAAGGATCACGTTTTAATTCCAACCATTCTGATTGTAATGCGGTCTCAGTCTTCTCTCCGACGTGATACTGTGCTTCTTTAATATCCCAGTATGCTGCTTTGGCAGCTTCATTGTCGACACCTTGCTTTGCAAGTTCTTTGATGTCCCAGTACATGCCAGCGACTGTATCATAGTCGATTAAGGCAGGGTCGGCTTGTTGAATAGTATCAAGTCCGATTTTTGCATTTAATGAACTTCCAATCCCTCGACCAATGGATTTCAATCGCTCAATGCTTTTGAATTGACCAACGAAACTCTGACTTGCCTCCAAAAATGGTTTGAGGAAATTATTAACTATAAATTGAGCGTGAGTTATTAATGCTGCGGTAATATCGGGATTTTGATCTCCAGCTTCTTGAGTTTCTCTTGTTGATATATGCTTAACTAGTCGATCAAAATAGTCTGGAAATCTATCTAGGGCAGTTATTGCACTGCCTCCTAAGTCAGCATTGACATGCATGTTTACAATCCGAGCGTCAGTTTTCAGCATAGCATCGTCTGTCGGAATACCATTCATATCTAAGTCTTGGATACAGACTTGTCCTTTATCCACAGTCTGAGCTAAGTCTTTTGCTTTGTCTCTCCATGAGCCAATTGCCCCTAACTCTGCTTCTAGTTCACTCTGGAAACGAGTGCATTGTTTGAACTGATCGTTATATTTTCTACTTGGTTGGATAAGGACGGGGTTGTAAGTATCAGGAAAGCTATCCCTAATCAGTAGACTATTATTTATTATTGCGTGAGTTTTTTGCGTAGACTCTTTGGTTCTAAAGCGAAATGCAACAAAACTTGATTATTAGCCTCTTGAGTAAA